>NZ_JBJURN010000060.1:0-634 GCF_046622475.1 Enterobacter sp. LM3
TGAATGATGATGGTTGTAAAAACGTGGATTAAACGATGCTGATAGCTGTGCCGGCGAACGCGTTACGCTTGATATTTTCGTCGGTAACCGCTGATGGCCAGAGCACATCTTCAAGGCGGAAAGAACCCGATTTATAAAATGCCAGCTCTGCACTGTTCTGGTCTGCTTTAATAGCCAGAATACCTACTGCCGAACCGGCGTGTGTGCCGTCCCAGATAGTCAGCTTTCCGGAGGTGGCATCCAGCATGAGCGGCGTCATTGCTGGCGTAGATGCCGTCAGTTCGCCAGGGCCATACGCGGTGTGCGCCGGGTCGCTGTTACCGAGCGGCTGGTTATGTGTGAAAACTTCAGTAATTGCCATGATAGCCTCTTAAACAGGGGTATTTAACAAATCGTCGCCGGCTTCAGCTGATACGCTGCCTGCTGACAACGCGCCAGGTGCAGTTTCCATCAGACGATCCAGAGCGGTATCGGTGCGAGCCTGAGCGCTTTGCGGGGCAGCAGCCAGAATGCGCTGTGCGCTCTCAACCGTCATTCCCTGCGTTTCAGCCAGTGCGCGCGCCTGGGATTCTCGTCCCTTCGCCTCTTCGCAATTCAGGATCCCCATAATGCGACCATTCTCTGCAGCAACGGC
>NZ_JBJURN010000061.1:0-599 GCF_046622475.1 Enterobacter sp. LM3
TGAGCCTGATCCCAGCTGACGCGCATAGTCTCAACGCTGATGTTCTGCTGAACGACAGAGAACGAGTTGATCACGATGTTATCCGGCGGTGCCTGGTTACCAGGCGGGATAACACTTATTGGCCGCTGGTCGATAATCGCGCCGGTATCAATCCGCGCGTATTTGTCAGGGTCGTGGTATGCAGCAGCGATAGAGAATGTGCCGTTGTTATTGTCAGACACACTGACAACACGGTACTGCTGAGCATAGAGCTCGTCAGACTCCACCACCCAGACCGCCTCTGCCTCTGGTGTTTCGCTGTATGCCGTGGTCACTGTTATAGCCCGACCGTTGACACTCTGTATCGTCCGGCTCTGCGATGCACCGGATGGCAGGTTAACCATAAGACGATGACCTGCAGCAGCGGAGGAATCACGATCAAGGGTAATAACGCGACCGTTAACCGCGCTGATGCGGCCTCCCATTGCTTTGCCAGAAAGGAGTTCATCTGCAACGGCGATGATGTAACCTGGCTGCGGTATGTTACCGTCAAGCCCGACATCGAACGAAACCACACGATCCTTATTGTTGGTCAGAATCCCCCAGCGCCCTTTCCTGTT
>NZ_JBJURN010000062.1:0-598 GCF_046622475.1 Enterobacter sp. LM3
GGGCAATGGTACAGGGCCAGCTGCAGCACCTTTCGGTGTCAGAGTGTATGCGCCCGTGACGGTCGAGAATGCCTCCGGGGGATCGCAGCAGCAAAATGACGGTGACAGGCTGGGTAAGGCGTACCAGCAGGTGATTAACAAATCTGTCAATGATGGTATCGCTCAGGCAATCCGGCCCGGTGGGCTCATCTGGAATGCGACCAATCGCAGGTAACCGTTATGACGATAGAGACATTTTCGTGGGGCATTAAGGCATCGAGTCAACCCTCCCTTGGCAGTAAAGACACAGTGAGAAAGGCTCAGTTTGGTGATGGGTACGCTCAGGTGAGCGGTTCAGGCCTGAATGACGAAATGCTCACTTATGAGTTTTCATATTCAGGAGATCCGAACACAGCGAACCAGATTCATGCTTTCCTTCGCCGGCACAAAGTGAAGTCATTTATTTTCACTCCACCGTTTGGCGATATGGCGCTGTGGCGTGTTGAGGCTGACAGCCTCAAAAAGGTGGTTAAAAACGTAAGAGTGGTAACCGTAACGGCAACGTTTGAACAGGCATTTGCACCATGAGTCTTCATGCTGATTATCAAAAACTTGAGCC
>NZ_JBJURN010000063.1:0-558 GCF_046622475.1 Enterobacter sp. LM3
AGTGGTAACCGTAACGGCAACGTTTGAACAGGCATTTGCACCATGAGTCTTCATGCTGATTATCAAAAACTTGAGCCGGGCAATGAAGTCCGGCTTTTTTCTGTCGATGGCACGGCATTCGGCATGTCGGATGTGCTCTGCTTCCACGCACATAATATCGCGCACACACCTGAAGAAATTGAAGCCGCTGGCGGGGATGAGAATAAACTTCCGGCGAAATCCATCTGGTGGCAGGGGCAGGAGTATAAAGCCTGGCCATGTCAGGTTGAAGGTATTGAGGCGACCACGGACGGTACCAGCCCGCAGCCTAAACTGACGGTGGCCAACCTGGACAGCTCAATCACGGCGCTCTGTCTTGCGTATGACGATCTGCTGCAGGCCAAAGTCAGTATTCATGACACGCTGGCGCGGTATCTGGATGCCCGAAATTTTCCCCAGGGTAACCCATCAGCTGATCCCACTCAGGAAAAGCTGAAGGTCTTTTACATCGATGCAAAAAGCAGTGAAAACAACGAGGTTGTGGAATTCACACTTTCCAGCCCGATGGATCTGCAGGGG
>NZ_JBJURN010000064.1:0-537 GCF_046622475.1 Enterobacter sp. LM3
GGTGGCGCTTTCAGGCAGTGCGGGTGGCAGCGGAAAAGGTGAAAACCGTAACCTGACGCCTGCCATCGGTATCGGCCATGCCGACGAGAGCCGCAGCGGTACAACCTCATCAGCGGTGAGTGGCGGTAGCATTGTCATTCGCAACCCTGAGGGACAGAAACAGGATATTGCAGACCTGAGCCGTGATACGGCTGACGCCCACCACGGCGTGGACGTGAACGGTGATGTGCAGAAAGTCAGGGATAACCTGGCGGTACAGAGCGAAGGCGCTGCACTGGCCTCCTCTGCCCTGGATGCTTACGGTAAGTATGCAGAGCAGAAAGCGCGGGCATCCAATGCTGCGCTGGGCGCGAAGCTGGCGGCAGAAGGAAAACTGCAGGGCGATACCCCGCAGGAGCAGGAAGCCTTCCTGAAGACGCAACCCGGATATCAGAATACTGAGTACGGCCCGGGAAGTGACTTCTGGACGAAAGGCAGCGCAGCGGCGGGATTACTGGCGGGCGCACTTGGCGGTAACCTGAAAGCAGGCGCGGCTGC
>NZ_JBJURN010000007.1:0-105935 GCF_046622475.1 Enterobacter sp. LM3
GTGAATTCATTTTTTGCACCTCATCAGTTATTTAATTTATAACCTCTGAACGTGTCTAAAACTATTAAACCACTTCACCGTCCCCGAAAAGCCGGAAGGAATAAGCTGAGGGTACCGCGCAGCGGCGATTTTCTTTGCCGGGAGACGGGATTGTTAAGGGGGCGCGATAGCCCCCTTAACACGTTCACCGCAGCGGATTATGCAGGTAGCAGGAAAGTCTGAGTGAACGGAACGATGCCACTAAAATAACAGAGTGGCTTAATACCGCTTAACTGACAAGCGGCCTTCCCTTGCATCACAGCACGATACGAATCACGTCGTCAGGCTGGGTTGCTTCCTGCTGACGGGTGGACTTCTGTTTCACCGTCACATACAGCGTTTTGCCATCCGCAGACAGCGCCAGGCTGTTCGGGTAGACAGGTGTATCAAAGGTTTTGGTTACCTTGTAGGTTTTTGCATCAATTACGCTCACCTTTCCCGCTTCACGGTGCGTGACGTACGCTTCATTCCGTGTCGGGTTAAACAGCACAGCCAGAGATTCAGGCGCGGCGATTTTTTCGATCACACTACCATCTTTCAGGCTTACCACCAGCACTTCCGGCTGTTTTGAATCTGTCAGGAAGGCGCGCTGACCGGCGGTGTCCAGGCTCAGGTTCAGATAAAAGTGTTCTTTCCCGTCATCCTGTACTTTTTTACGGCTGAGGATTTTGTTTGTTGCCGTATCAATCGTCACCAGCTCACCATCAGCACTGGTGGTGTACAGGCGTTTTGCCTGCGCATCCAGCGCCAGACCGGTACTGAACGTGCCAGTATTGGCGATCGTGTCTTTTAACTTCAGCGTCGCGCCATCAACCACCCAGACAACACTCTCTTTCCCGATACCGGTGATGTAAACGGTATTGGTGGCGTCATCGGCTACCAGCTGGCGAGGCTGCAGCGGTTTGACCGTTTCGCTACGTTTGCGGTCATCCAGCACCAGACGCCCTTTGACATCCCCCGTTTTGGCGTCAATGGCCGTCACTGCGCTGTTGGTGGTGTTACCAAACCACAGCGTCTGAGTGGCGTTATCAATAGTGGCACCAAACGGCTTAAGATCGTTATGAATGGCCTGCGTCACCTCCAGCGTGACCGGATCAAGGCGATAAACAATGCCGCCCTTATCGGTTTTTCGGCTTTGTGACGTCGCAACCCACAGCGCGTTCTCCTGCTGGCTCACGGCCATTTCATAAGCGCCTTTCCCCACTGCTTTACGCAGCATTTCTTCAGCGGCATGAACCTGGAACGTTCCGGCAAACAGTAAAACACTTGACAACAGAGAACCACACAGGCGCGGCGAGCACAGATGACGTAAAGACATAACAATTCCTTTTTAAAAGAGGGGGTGTACCGCTGACATCGCTTCCGGCGGGCAACGTCATGGCGTCGCCTCGTTGTTAATGAGAATAGTAATCATTAATTAACTAAATGTGGAGTTTTTCTTTCCTTTCGCCCTCTTCCTTAACGCAATGTGCGCTTAATATTTTCAAAACATTTACAAAAGATTTAACATGCATACATATGTTTCGTTTGGTTCGTCTTAATCTACAACCGGTTTTATTCATGAAAATCTTTTCTGCCCGTAAGGCAACGCTCCCGCTACTGTTAGTTCCGCTCATTTCATCCCCCCTCACGACGATGGGTGCAGAAGAATCCCCCATGATCGTTAGCGCCACACCGCAAACCGTCTCGGAGCTGGATACGCCAGCAGCCGTCAGCGTCGTGAGTGGTGACGATATGCGTCAGGCCACTCCGCGTATTAACCTGTCTGAATCGCTCGGCAGCGTCCCTGGCCTGCAGATCCAGAACCGTCAGAACTATGCCCAGGATCTCCAGCTCTCCATGCGCGGATTTGGTGCCCGCTCCACCTTCGGCGTGCGCGGTATTAGAATGTATGTGGACGGTATTCCGGCGACCATGCCAGACGGACAAGGGCAGACCTCCAACATTGATCTCTCCAGTGTGGATAGCGTTGAAGTGCTGCGCGGCCCCTTCTCCGCCCTTTACGGCAACGCCTCTGGTGGCGTGATCAACATCAACACGCAAACCGGGCAACAACCGCCAACCATTGAAGCCAGCAGTTATTACGGCAGTTACGGAACATGGCGTTACGGCATGAAAGCCACCGGAGCAATGGGCGACGGGACGCACGCGGGCGATGTGGATTACACCGTATCGACTACCCGCTTCACCACCAAAGGTTACCGCGATCACAGCGGTGCGCGTAAAAATCTCGCCAACGCTAAGCTTGGCGTCCGTATTGATGATGTCAGCAAGCTGACGTTGATTGTTAACAGCGTGGACATGAAAGCCAACGATCCGGGTGGACTGGATTATCAGGAGTGGCGGGATAATCCGCGCCAGTCTCCTCGCGGCGATCAGTTCAATACCCGCAAGACCATCAAGCAGACGCAGGCCGGGCTGCGTTACGACCGTCAGCTCAGTACGCAGGACGATCTCAGCGTGATGACGTACGCCGGTGAGCGCGAAATGACGCAGTACCAGTCGATCATGGCTAAGTATCAGAAACCCGCCACCCACTCCGGCGGCGTGATTGATATGCAGCGTCATTATCAGGGCATTGATACCCGCTGGACACACCGTGGTGAACTGCTGGTTCCGGTGACCTTTACCTCCGGGCTGAACTACGAAAATATGAGCGAAGATCGTCGCGGGTATGAAAACTTCGTGATGGACAACGGCGTACCGGATTATGGCGTGAAGGGTAATAAACGCCGCGATGAACGCAATCTGATGTGGAACGTTGATCCCTACCTGCAAACCCGCTGGCAGTTAACGCAAAAATTGTCCGTTGATGCAGGTGTCCGCTACAGCTCAGTCTGGTTTGACTCCAACGATCATTACATTACGCCAGGCAACGGTGATGACAGCGGCGACGCGAACTACCATAAATGGCTCCCGGCAGGTTCGGTGAAATATGCCGTGACCGACAGCTGGAATTTGTATGCCGCAGCGGGACGCGGGTTTGAAACCCCAACCATCAACGAACTTTCCTACCGTTCCGATGACCAGGGCGGGCTGAACTTTGGCCTGAAGCCGTCCACCAATAATACGTATGAAGTGGGTAGCAAAACTCGCCTCGGTAACGGCTTGCTGACGGCGGCGCTGTTCCGCACCGATACCGATGACGAAATTGTGGTGGATACCAGCTCCGGTGGCCGCACCAGCTATAAAAATGCCGGTAAAACCCGTCGTCAGGGCGTGGAAGTGTCCCTTGATCAGCAGTTTGCCGAAAACTGGAAGCTGAAGATGGCGTGGACTTACCTGGATGCCACCTACCGTACCAACGTCTGCAGCGATGCAGACTGCAACGGTAACCGGATGCCAGGCATTGCCCGTAACATGGGTTACGCTTCGTTTGGCTGGCAGCCAGAAGAAGGCTGGTACGCGGGAAGTGATGTGCGCTATATGAGCGATATCATGGCCGACGACGAGAACACAGCGAAGGCTCCGTCCTATACGGTGGTCGGGCTGAATACCGGGTATAAATTCAACTACGGCAGCTGGGGCATGGATGTCTTTGGGCGCGTCGATAACCTGTTCGACAAAGAGTATGTTGGCTCGGTGATTGTGAACGAATCCAACGGGCGCTATTACGAGCCAGCACCCGGTCGCAACTACGGCGTGGGCCTGTCAGTTTCTTATCGCTTCGAGTAAGTAAAAACACCCGGTAGCGGATTGCTGCCGGGTGTTTTTATATTTCGCCATCGCTGGTTAATAATTATCATTCTGAAATATAAAAAATGGCTTATTTCTGGTGTGGGTATTTTAATGAAAAGATATAACCTGGATTAAATCATTCCCTAACCAAAATATTGCCGTTGTATAAGAGAATGCCCTTCGTCAATCAGATTATTTATTGCCGTCTGGCTGGCATCAGCATCTCTGCGTTCGAGGGCTGAAAGTAAATCAGCATAATGATAAGGAGAATCAATTATGTTACTTTGCTCCCGGTGTAAAAAGTTAATACATGGGCCAATGCGCACCCATAATTGCTCAATTAATGTACTAAGCGTGGGCATTTCTGCATACTGATAGAGCGTAAAACGAAAAACGTGGTTAGCGTGCAGCATTTTCTGAATATTTCCCATTTGCATCGCTTCATGGAACACATCCGACAGTTCACGCAGCGTTCTCAGCTTACTGTCTGACATATGCCGACAGGCTGCAGCAACCGCCATCGGTTCAAGCTGTTTTCTGATGGCGTTAATTTCGTTATAGCGATCCAGCGTCACTTCAGGCACCAGAAACGCCTGCGCCGGTGTGGCATGCAGCGCTCCTGCTGAAACCAGGCGCAAAAGCGCCTCACGGACAGGTGTGATGCTGGTGCCTAATTTATTGGCAATTTCTTTGGTAATCAGTCGCGCGCCAGGCTTTAGTGAACCCGTAATTAACGCCCCTTTCAAACTGATCTCAACTTGCATGGTCAGACTAATTCGCTGAGCTTTTTCTAAATTTTCTAAGTTATGCATGTTCAATTCCCGTAGCCAAAACAAAATGCTATTTTCAGCGTCAGCTTAAAAAATGACGCCGGTTCGATATATCCTGTATCGTTATGCCTGCCTGGTGCTGGGAAGTGCATATAAAAAACCAAATACTGGAAACCATCATTTTTGTCGCTTCTGGCTCATCTATGCTGATGGCGTAAAAAGCGATGCTGGTTTAATTAAAGACAATACATCGTATCTTCACAAATTATTATGGCGGGAAATTCCACCCTCCTCTTATTATTGGTTATCCGGTAGCCATAATCCGGACCTGCGATCACGAGCCAGACTGGTTAAGTCGCACAACCAGATAAACGCAGGACTCGTTTGTTTCGTTGATAAACCGGCAGTCATTTGGCGGCCCTAGCTCCAGGCAATCACCCGCTTTCATTTCGTGGCGGGTATCGCCCTCCAGAAACACCAGCTCACCGGACTGGAGCCAGATAAGCTGGCGTGCCAGTGCATAGGAAGAGGCTGGCATCGGGACATCGCTACCCGCGGGCAGCTCAACCTGGACAAGATCAATAGGCAGGTCAGTACGCGGTGAAACGTGGCGGCGCAGATAGTGCGTTTGCGGGTCACGCCAGACGGGCTGATTTGCCAGGCGCAGCAACTTCCCTTCCTGCATCTCGGCTCTCGCGATCAGGGTGGACATGCTGATGCCAAAAGCACCCGATAGCCGGGCAAGCAAGGTCGCCGTCGGGCTACTGTCCCCACGTTCAATTTTATGGATCATCGCGCGAGACACGCTTGCCCGCTCAGCAAGCTCGCTCAGCGACCATCCGCGCGATTCACGTTCAATGCGAATTCGGGCGCTAATCCGTTGATTCATCGTATCTGTCATCATGTTCATGACGTCATACTATAGTGTATGAACGGTATTTCAATGGCGTCCCATCACAAAAAAATATGACTTAAGCCATAGCACGCTGGCGACACTATTGTGTAATATCGTAGCCACATCGTAATACTATAGTGAACAACACATTCTGAGGTTCAACCATGATCGTTCGTCATGCCAGCAAAGAAGATTGCGCCGCGATTGGTGAAATCTACAACCACGCGGTGTTGCATACTGCCGCTATCTGGAACGATAAAACCGTCGATACCGATAACCGTATCGCATGGTTCGAGGCGCGGACTTTCGCAGGATATCCGGTACTGGTGAGTGAAGAGGATGGCACAATTACCGGGTATGCCTCCTTCGGTGACTGGCGAGCCTTTGACGGCTTTCGTCATACGGTAGAGCACTCAGTCTACGTCCACCCTGGCCATCAGGGGAAAGGGATTGGCCGGACGTTAATGAAAGCGTTGATTATCGAAGCCCGCAAGATCGGCAAACACGTTATGGTGGCCGGCATTGAAGCGCAAAACCATGCCTCGATCCATCTCCATGAGACGCTCGGTTTTGTGACAACAGGCCAAATGCCGCAGGTGGGCACCAAGTTTGGTCGCTGGCTGGATTTAACCTTCATGCAGCTGCAGCTTGATGAGCGCAGCGATCCGGATGCTATTTAATGAATCAATCACTGACGCTGGCTTTTCTGGTGGCGGCGGGTATTGGCCTGGTGGTGCAAAACACCCTGATGGTGCGCATCACACAGTCCTCCTCCACCATCCTTATCGCGATGCTGTTGAATTCACTGGTGGGTATTGTGCTGTTTGTCAGCATTTTGCTGCTCAGACAAGGTATCGCCGGCTTCAGCGAGCTGGCCTCGGCGGTACGCTGGTGGACGCTGATCCCTGGGCTGCTAGGGTCGTTTTTCGTTTTTGCCAGCATCAGCGGCTATCAGAACGTTGGTGCAGCGACAACCATCGCCGTGCTGGTGGCAAGCCAGCTGATTGGCGGCCTGGTGATGGATGTGCTAAAAAGCAATGGCATTCCGCTGCGCGCACTGGTCGGCCCTGTTTGTGGCGCAGTGATGCTGGTCATCGGGGCATGGCTGGTGGCACGACGCCAGTTTTGACCGTTACAGGATGGTACCACCTTTGGTCAGATTCTCGTGGCGTGCTTCCATCTCTTCTTTATGCTGCTTACCGTGATGCGCAATCGTGGTACGCAGACGCTGTTGCTGGGTATAGCGATCTTCGCGGCTCAGCTCAGCATCCTCGCTTAATACAATAAGCAATTCATTCATGTGGGTAATCACACACTCTTCGATAGCCGCATCCACACGGGCGATGACTTCATTTAAATGTGACATTGTCACTCCTTGTAATTGCCCGGCGGCACTGCGCTTACCGGGCATTTGATGCACTTAGTTTAATTTCGCTTTCGAGAAATCACTGCCCATCAGACTCACGCTGTACCCCGTGATGTTGCTGCGGGTGGCATAGAACGTTTTCCCGTTTGCCAGCGCAATCCACGGCGCTTGCTGGTAGAAAATTTCCTGCGCCTGGCTGTAGAGCTTCGCACGTTCACCCGGGTTACTGGTCAGTTTGGCTTTCTGCACCAGGGAATCATAACCTTTATCGCACCAGCGTGCGGCATTTGATCCGGTTTTGATGCTGTTACAACCCAGCAGCACGTCAGCAAAGTTATCCGGGTCACCGTTGTCAGACATCCAGCCAAACAGGGCGGAGTCATGTTCACCTTTACGCATACCGGAAAGGTACTCGCCCCATTCGTAAGAGACAATTTTGGCCTTCACGCCCACTTTTGCCCAGTCGGCCTGGATCATCTCCGCAATACGGCGTGAATTCGGGTTATACGGGCGCTGCACCGGCATTGACCACAATGTCACTTCCGCGCCCTTCTCCAGCCCGGCCTGTTTCAATAATACCTTTGCTTTTTCAGGATCGTAGCTGTAATCCTTCAGTTCTTTATTAAAGCCCAACATATTCGGTGGGATCGGCGATTTTGCTACCGTACCGGAGCCCATAAAGACCGCGTTTACGATGGCCTTTTTGTCCGTTGCGTAGTTAAGTGCCTGGCGAACCAGCACGTTATCAAACGGTTTTTTCTCGGTATTAAACGCCAGGTAACCCACGTTCAGTGCATCCACAGAATGCAGCGTCAGGTTTTTATTGCTCTTAATCACATCAAACTGCACTGGCGACGGCGCAGGAATGATCTGACATTCATTAGTTTGCAGTTTCGCCAGACGCGTTTCCACATTTGGCGTGATGGAGAAGATCAGGTGTTTAGTCGGTACCGCACCATCCCAGTAGTTCGGGTTAGCAACGTAGCGGATAAGCGAATCCACTTTGTACTGTTGCAGGACATAAGGCCCGGTGCCAATTGGCCAGGTGTCGACGTTCTCAGGCGTCCCTTTTTTCAGCATCGCGTCGGCATATTCGGCTGACAGAATAGAGGCAAAATCCATCCCCCAGTCGGCCAGGAAAGCGGCGTTCGGTTCGCTCAGGGTGAACTGGACGTGATAATCATCGACCTTTTTGACATCCTGAATCAGTTTATCCAGGCCTACATCGTTAAAGTACTCGTAGTTGCCCTGTGAAACATTGTGATACGGGTGCTTAGGGTCTTTCTGACGCATGACGGAGAAAATAACGTCATCGGCATTAAAATCGCGGGTTGGTTTGAAGTATTTGTTGCTGTTGAATTTGACCCCTTTACGCAGCGTAAAGGTATAGGTCTTACCATCAGGTGAAATAGTCCATGACTCCGCCAGGGACGGAACCGGGGTATTTTTCACCGGGTCGAAATTGATCAGGCGGTTATACAGCACCTGAGAGCTGGCCACGAACGAAGGGCCAGAACTGGCGATCTGCGGGTTAAACGACTCCGGTGAAGCTTCAGAGCAGTAAATAATGGTGTCATTGTTCGCCGCCCATGCGGCACCTGCCGGTAAAAGAGTGCTCAGCGCAAGGGCGAGCAGCGTTTTCCCTGTAGACATGATTATAACCCTTTCAGTTTTATTATATCGGACAGTAATAACAGCATAGCCGTTATGGCCTGACAAATAACAAAACACTATCAGTGTTATTCTAAAATCTCGTTTTTCGCTGTTTTTGCAGTCAGCACATGAACATCGATTTGCCTTAAGTGTCATTATCCGTCAAGCACAACCGTCACGATCAATGCCACAAGAAATCGGCGCTTTTGGCGTCTCCTCCTCCGTTTGCTTGCCCCCCGATTTCGTTAAAGTAACGGTGTGAAGAAGTAAATGGGAACAAATCGTGGCAAAAACTCTTTTACGCAGCGGTAATCTGGATGATTTTCAGGCCGTTGGCGGCGGCGGACAGGCCGTTTTTGAATCAGCGTTGCAAATTCGTGAAGCGCTCCGGTTGCGCAAACAACAGGCCATTGTTGATTGTCTGGCCATTCCACAGGTAAACGATGGTGGCGATCGTGTTGACTGGTATTCACCTGTTGATGGCACCGTAAGCAGCTGGAAAGCCGCCGACGAGGACGCCCGTTTTCGCGCCCTGCGCTATCTGGAAAATACCCTTGCCAGCGTCGAATCGCTGAGTAAAAAATGCCTCCAGTCGCCTAAAACGGCACAGCAACTTTTCGGTTCCCTGCTGTCAAAAACCTTCCAGTTCCCGAACGAAAACTTCCTGTACCTGGTTGAGGGGAAGCCGGTCATTTGCTTCTGGGGTTTTGTTAATCTGAACGAAAATGCGCGCGACGATGTGCTCGCATGCCTGCGTGAATCGCTGATCCCTGAGCCTGCTCCCGTTGTCATTGAAGACCCTGAGCCAGAACCAGAACCGGCTCCGATCATCACCTTTGAACAGGCCGATGAGCCACTTGTCTCACCGACAACCGTTGTACGCATCACGCCGGAAGATCTGTATGAACCAGAGCCTGTCCCGGTCGTTGTGCCACCGGTTGAAGAACCAGTCCCCGCTTCTGTGGTCGTAGCCCAAAAACGCCGTGTCCCCCTTTGGTCACTGCCGGTTGCTGCCGTGATTGTTGCTGCAATTGCTGCACCGCTGCTGTGGCCAAAACAGGTTCCATCTGCAGAACCCACACCTGCACCGGCCCTTGTTCCTGTTGAGATTGCACCAAAACCGATTAAAGCGGTGGAGCCGCTGGCAATGAAATTACCCCTTCATCAGGCTGAAGTGCTGGCGAGTAAAGTGAAAGAACCTGCACCCACACCAGAGCCTGCACCGGTGGTGATTACCGCTATCCCTAAAGATGCGCTGGTAATGGAGTCAAACCAGGTTAAAGCGGGGTCGACGCGCTTCCTGAATGGAACCTGGCGCGCGATCCTGGATGTGAAAGATCCGGTGACCGGCAAACCGCCGTCACTGCGCTACCAGATCCAGAACAATAAGGGCCTCGCCCGTGTCGTGCATGGCGATAATGTTGTCTGCCGTGTGGAGGTGTTCTCCGGGCTGCACAGCAATGGTGAGCTGATGATTAAAAGCCGCGGCACTGCACGCTGCACAGACGGTTCTCGCTACCCGATGCCGGAAATCGCCTGCAAAGCAGGTACCAGCGATGTCGCCACATGTAATGCCCGTTATGATGCAAAAACCGTCGTTCCACTGACGTTCAAGAAAGCAGGTGCCTGACCCTATGCTGGTAAATCTTTGCGACTATAAACAGAGCGTCACGCTTATTGCCAACAGCGGCGTGCAATTCCTCGATTTCGGCCTGACGCCGCAGGACACCGCCAGCAACGGGCGTTTCGTACGTAAAACCGCCAATGGCCCACTCCTGCGTCTCGATTTCGACCTGGTCAACGGTCGTTATACGCTCCCGGTGACAGGCGGCGGTCAGCCTGAAGTGGTGAAACCCGAGACGACCATTGCACTGCATCAGTCGCTCACGGTGCTGGATGGCATCTGGCTCCCTGTGCCATTCCTGCGTTTCAACCCGCCGCGCACCTTTGTTGACGGCCCGGATAACTGGGCACGCGTTCAGGTGCGTAAGCTGGATGCACCCGACGCGGCAGGCAATACGCACCGCGTCACCCTCGCACTCGATAGCCAGATTGCGGCTCATGCCACCTCTGCATTGTCCCCGGTCGAAAACGATATTCTGAACGGTACCCGCTTCGCACTGGCCTGGCGAGACGACGAAGTGGAAAGTTTCCTCGATCAGACCTGGATTGATGGCTGGTTGCGCGAGGCGTTTACCCAGTTTGCAGCAGGCGTTGAAAACCGCGCCGAACGTGACCTGCACCAGGCGCTGCGCAGTTTTGAGTATCAGGCACACTGGCTCAACCTGCTGACCATGCTGGGTGAACAGCTCACCGTACCGGAAGTGAAATTCGTCACCCACACGCTCAGTACGCCAGCTATTCCGGTTGACCTGATCCTCGACGTGGGGAACACCCATACCTGCGGCGTGATCATTGAAGATCACGGCGATGCCAACGATGGCCTGCGCCAGACCGCCGAGCTGCAGGTGCGCTCGTTAAGTGAGCCGCAATTCCTGAATGAACCGCTGTTCACCAGCCGTCTGGAATTTTCAGAAGCGCGTTTTGGCAAGCAGCATTTCTCAGTGGAAAGTGGCCGTGAAGATGCGTTCGTCTGGCCGTCTATTGTTCGCGTGGGCGACGAAGCGCGCAAACTGGCGATGCAGCGTCTGGGAACTGAAGGCAACAGCGGCATCTCCAGCCCGCGTCGTTACCTGTGGGATGAAACCCCGGTGGTGCAGGACTGGCGCTTTAGCCAGATGAACAGTAAGACCCAGCGAGAACCGCTGGCAACCGCGTTCCCGCTGATGAACCTGATGAACGACGACGGTGAGCCGCTCTTCACGCTGCCGCAGGATGAGCGGCTGCCGGTGTTCTCACCGCAGTACAGCCGTAGCACACTGATGACGCACATGTTGTGTGAACTGCTGGCGCAAGCGCTGGGGCAGATCAACAGCGTGGCTACGCGCTTACGGCTGGGTTTCCCGGCATCTCCGCGCCAGATACGTACGCTGATCCTCACCCTGCCATCGGCCATGCCGAAACAGGAGCGCGAGATCTTCCGTCGCCGCATGTTTGAAGCGATTGCCATCGTCTGGAAAGCGATGGGCTGGCACCCGCAGGATGAAGATTTTGCCAGCCGCAAACAGCAGGAAAAAAGCGTGGTGCCGGTGCCTGAAATTCAAATGGAGTGGGATGAAGCCAGCTGCGGTCAACTGGTCTGGCTGTACAACGAAGCCATCTCCCATTTCGGCGGCCAGACGGAAGCATTCTTCGCCTCCCTCGCCCGCCCGGATCGTGAATCTGAACCGGGTGCTCAGCCAGGACGTTCACTGCGCGTTGCCTCTATTGATATCGGTGGGGGCACAACGGATATGGCGATTACGCACTATCAGCTTGATGATGGCTCCGGTAATAACGTTAAGATCACCCCACAACTCCTGTTCCGCGAAGGGTTTAAAGTGGCAGGGGACGACACCCTGCTGGATGTGATCCAGCGCTATGTGTTGCCAGCCCTGCAAACTCAACTGCAAAAATCCGGCATGGCGGATGCGTCTCTGTTGATGGCATCGCTGTTCGGTGACTCCGGGCGCATTGATACCCAGGCGGTATTGCGCCAGCAAACGGCGCTTCAGCTCTTTATGCCGATTGGTCATGCCATTCTTGCCGCATGGGAATCGAGCGATATTGACGATCCGCTGGCCGGTTTACATGCCACTATTGGTGACTTGCTCCCGCAGAAACCAACCCGTAACGTCATGAATTACCTGCAGCAGGCGATCGATCATGCCTTGCCTGCCGGTTCAGAAGCCTTTGACCTGTTCGCCGTTCCGCTGCATGTGAATTTCCGTGAAATGCAGGATGCGATGCTGGGCGGCCAGTTCACGCTGGCCGCCCCGCTCCATGCGGTGTGCGAGGCAATTTCCCACTATGGCTGCGATATTTTGCTGATTACCGGTCGTCCTGGCTGCCTGCCTGGCGTCCAGGCGTTAATTCGCCACCTTCAGCCTGTGCCGGTCAACCGCATCGTCTGGCTGGACAAGTATCGGGTACATGAGTGGTATCCCTTCAGTCAGCAAGGACGCATTGGCAACCCGAAATCAACCGCCGCCGTGGGGGCCATGCTGTGCAGCCTGGCGCTCGACCTGCGTCTGCCGCGTTTTAACTTTAAGGCCGCCGACATTGGTGCCTACTCTACCGTGCGTTATCTGGGCGTGTTGGATAACACGGTCAATACGCTGCGTGAGGAGAACGTCTGGTATCAGGACATCGACCTTGATAAGCCAGGCGCTAAGCTGGACGCCCGTCTGCATTTCCCGCTGCGCGGTAATGTAACGCTCGGCTTCCGCCAACTGGCGAATGCACGCTGGCCAGCGACGCCGCTGTATACCCTGAGCATCAACTCGGCTGAACTGGCAAAAGCGATTGCAGGCGACGGCGTGCTGAACGTACGACTGAAACTGTGCGGGGGCAGCAAACATGAAGGGCCGGAATCCTTTGAGCTGAGCGAGGCCTGGCTGCAGGACGGCACGCCGGTTCCGCCGGACGCATTGACCTTTAAACTGAATACTCTGGCCGATCGCCGTCATAGCGGCAGCCACTACTGGATCGACAGCGGGAGCGTATACCTGAAATGACTGCGACGACGACCACCACTCAGGCCTTAATTGGGTGGATTAACGAGACGCGCCTGAACGCCCCGATGCTGGATAACGACGCCGATGCACTGCTTGCCCGCGTTAACTCGGCGCAGGCGCGGGAACAGGCCATTGCGCGTGCCCTTACCCGACAGAGCAGCATTGGGCTGTATGGTCATTCCCAGGGAGCAAAAGCACACCTGCTTTTATCCCTGTGTGGCAGTGGTAATGGCCGACTGAACGTTACGCCCGGCCAACGCACGTTCGACTATTTTTCGCATATCAACCCGGGGCATGCCCTGACCAACATGGCACTCCGGTTCACCAGAGAAAATGTGGAGACCGTTGATGAGGCGTTTCCGCTACGCCTGAGCCTGGTGACGGAAGCCGAACTGGTGCAGCTGTTTATTGCCCGCACGACGTTGCACCCGCAGATCCGCGCGGTGGATAAAGCGGTTATTGAGACGCGCCTTGAGAAGTGGCGCGGACTCCGCCAGCCCCAGGGGGTACCGGGGATCACCGCTCAGGAAGTGGGTGCCATTGCCCGCTTCTGGCAGAGCACGGTCCCGGGGGCAAAACAGCAAATCGATGATGCACTGTGGCATCAGTTTGCGCTCCTTGTCCCTTCACTTGATCTCAGCACGCGTGCCAGCGTCTGGTCTCTGCTGTGGGGTGAGCAGCAGGAATTAACCCAACAGTGGTTAAAGCTAGCGCATGTTCTGCACCAGACCAGCCACGCCAGAGAGCTTGCCGCACCGCTCAGCCTGTTGGTGGATAACTTTGGCCTGCCGGGCGAAGGGTTTCTCACCCACGGTGCATTTGCCGTTCCGGAAGCCCAGGAAACGCTGCTCCACCCGCTCAACAACGGTGAGATGCTTAACGCCATTAGCATCCCCGTCGACGTACTGGCGTTTCTGACCCGGGAACTGGTCATGCCCGTGGAAAACAGCACGCTGGATAACGTTGATATTATTGACATTCCTGTTTTTTCAGACCACAGCACCGACCTGTTAAGCCAGGCCAAATACCAGTGGCTGCTGGAGCATTATCGTCAGCAACTGCAGCCGGATGTTCTGGTTATCTGCAATGCCACAGCACAGCACGAACAAACGGCAAAAAACGCGAAGGTTCTGCTGAACTGGGTCAAAGAGACACAACCTGCGGAAGAGTCAGCCCTGCCAGGCCTGGTGTGGGCGATTACGCCTCACGATGCACGCTTTACCACCCGGCAGAATCTTGATGAAGCCGTACAACATCTGCTGGGCAAACCTGGACAGCGCTGGGGAACGCTGCAAGCGCTGGACAGCCACAGCATGCAGCGCGTGATCGAGTGGCTGTCGCAGGCCACGCTGCCCGCGCAACGGCAGAAACGTCTCCTTACGCTGAAAACGATGCTGCAGCAAGAGCTTTCGGCTCTGATGCACAGCTATCTGGCCCCGCTGGTTCAGGAACCCGGCGCGAGACGCGCTCAGGCCGAAAGCATGGTGCGAACGCTGCAAAGCAGTGCCGCCCGCCATGGTGAACTGCTCGAAGGACTCCTGCCGCCACTAAAAGCCTTTGAAACACTTCTGGCCGTCCAGCAACCGCGCGAGGAGCAGGTGAACGGACTGTTTACGGATACCATCGATCTGTTTGCCGATAATTCGCAGGACACTGTCGGTGTGTTCCAGACAAAAGACAAAGCGCGTCTGGCGCATAAAGTGTGGATTAACCATCTGCGCCAGTGGAGCCGTAATGACGCAGCCGCCGCTCGCCTGGGGCTGGAGCCGGCGGTCTTACAGCATATTGCGGATGTTCTGGTGGTAGCCAGTTACCGTCTTAACCTGCCTCAGCAGCTGCAGGGCATTGTCGAAACAGACAAAAGCAGTGCCGCGCAACTGCATGCCGTGATGGGTAATTTCATCGGCTGGCTGGGTTACGACCAGACGCCTGCCGTGCAGCGTCCTGCAAGCCGCATCCGTAAAGGTCAGGCCATTTTTGTGACGCCTGTGGTCAGCAGCGCAACACCACGCCTGACGCGTCTGGGGGAACAACCCGTACACGCGGCCACCGCGTACGTTTATGACTGGCTGGTTGCACTTTATAGCCGGGCGATTGAGAACATTGATTACCAGCACCCGCATGATGTTCAGCCTGCTGCGCGCCAGGCATTGCAGGCGCTATTGCGCTAGTATGTTCCAGCCCGCAGCAATGCGGGCTGTCATGATTTCGCGATACAATCCGCTAACGTCTGTGCCAGTGCGGACGGGTTTTCCCAGGACATCGAATGCCCGGCGGCAGGAATGATTTTCACCTCAACACCTTTCTGCTGAAGGGCATCAACATCGGCATCAGGCAGCGATAACGCCCCGAAAATAAGGGTAACCGGACAGGTTAGCGATAAAAATTGCTCTGCCCATTCAGGTTCGACGCCTGCCACCAGGCTCGACGCGCCACGCCATACGGCACAGGGCGCATTGCTCTGTAAACTCCCCGCCCACGCGGTGGTTTCCGCGCTAAGCAACGCATCATACCCTTGTTCCAGAAACTGCTTTTCTGTTTGTGCCGCAATAGACCGGCTGAACACCCCACCACCGCGATGAAAATTGGGTTCCGAGACCATCAGACCTCTGACGCGAGTCTGCATTAAAACCGCCGTTTCAATTGCAATGCTGCCCCCCATGCTGTGGCCATACAGCCAGAAGGTATCGAGTTTAAGGTGATTCAACAGTTCAGCGACAACCTGTGCCTGTTCGCTGGTTCGATAACCATAATGCGTGGGTTTATCACTATAACCGCTACCAGGGAGGTCGATAAGAATGGCCCTGCGCGCACCAAACCGTGCATCACAGACAATACGGGGATATTCATAAGAAGAGGCGCAGCCCAGGCCGTGAATAAATACGACAGGCTCACCAGAACCGGGTAGGTCTTGCCAGCGCACGGTGCAACCAGCGTATTGCGAGTAAAAACTGTTCATAAGCATTCCTTTTACGATGTACTGTGTTTTTATACAGTTATTGTACCTGGAATGCTATATTCAGTATTTAAAAGTGGAAGCGTGCTTCAGAAAAGTGAGATCAGCAGTGCAACGGGAAAGCTCATCGGCCAGGTCGATCCCACCAGAAAAGCACTCAACAGGCGAATGCGTTTGCGATCTTTAGAAAGGAACCAGGTAATTAGTGCACAGACAGACGCCATGATTGCGTAAAAAACTAACATCTTTTGATACAGCGTCATCCTGCTAACCCAAACTGTTAAAAATAACCGCACGCAATATGCGTCATATGTTGATACAGATCAAGTTTTTTCATTACATAATAACCACTTAAATACCATGGGTAATAACATTTGAGTATTGTGCGTTACAACATGGGAGGAGGTGGTCTTATCATTAAAGATAAGACGCATTATAAATGCACTTTTTGATAAATTCTCGCTCGCAGAACGCAGTCTAATAAAGCCAGACATTCGAGGGAGAAAATATGTTACGCATTCCACAGAGTTGTATTCATACCCGTTCGACCCCTTTCTGGAACAAAGAGACCGCCCCTGCGGGGATCTTTCAACGCCATCTCGATAAAGGTACCCGCCCAGGCGTTTACCCTCGCCTTTCTGTTATGCAAGGCGTGGTGCGCTATTTAGGCTATGCCGATGAATTTACGCCTGAACATGACAGCGAGCTGATTATTGAGGCGGGGCATTTCGGCGTTTTTCCACCGGAGAAATGGCACCACATTGAGGCCATGACCGATGATGCCGTGTTTAACATCGATTTCTTTGTTGAAGCGGAAGTGCTGAAATCTCTTTAAGAGACTAATAAGGAAACTATTATGCTACGTATTCCTGAAAATTTTGTTCATACCCGCGCGACGCCATTCTGGAACAAAGAGACAGTACCCCAGGCTCTCCTCACCCATCACAATACCAAAGCAGGCGTGTATGGCCGTCTGTCCGTAATGCAGGGCGCAGTGCGCTACTTTGGCTTTGCTGATGGCGACGCGACCGAACCGGATATGGCACGGGTGATTGAAGCCGGTTCGTTTGGGATCTCCCCACCGCAAAAATGGCACCGCATTGAACTGTTAACCGACGATACCTTGTTTAATATCGATTTTTTTGCCGATCCCGACATTACGCTCAGCGGTGCAGGCATAGGTAAAGTGGTTAATACACATAAGGAGTAATATCATGGGTAAAGCGACCTACACCGTGACCATCACTAATAATAGCAATGGCGTTTCGGTGGATTATGAAACAGAAGCCCCAATGGAGCTTTTAATTCCGGATATCGCTGCTGATGTAGTGAAAGACCTGATAAATACCGTTCGTGCCTACGATACGGAAAATGAACACGAGGTCTGCGGCTGGTAATCAGCCTGCCCGGCAGGTGTACTGTCGGGCTACACTACCCCTTTCTTTTATTATTACCGAACGCGCCGTGACGTTATAATCTGGCACAGAAACCATTGAGATGGTTTAATGAGTCATTATTGTCGCTGCAGGGAACCCTGTTGATTCCTGACAGATTCCCGTTGAGGTAATTCATTGAGAGAAAGTCTGTTTTTCGTTTCAGTTTTTATTGCCTCAATCACCTTCATTTTCATCTGGATCATGCTTATCGGCCCAATGAAGGGGGAGGAAAAGACATATGTGCAGGATTCAACGACATTTGCGATAGCCGTGATGGTGCTACTGTTGATGGCATTTGTCGCCGTGACGGTCACGGTTCTTCTTTTTTAGAGAGCGTCCCAAAAATACGCAGAGGGTTTGAATCGGGGAAACGGTATCAAATTTCGAGCCTTGCGAGAATGTGGCCGAAATACAATAAACTGGTATTTCAGCCACTTCTATTGCCCGTTAGTGTTTTATCATCACATGCCGTACAACCGTATAATCTTCAAGACCATACACCGACATATCTTTCCCGTAGCCCGATAACTTCATTCCGCCGTGCGGCATTTCGCTGACCAGCATAAAGTGGGTATTAACCCAGGTGCAGCCATATTGCAGACGCGCACTCATGCGGTGGGCACACCCCACATCTTTTGTCCAGACAGACGAAGCCAGACCATATTGCGAATCGTTAGCCCAGCAAAGTACCTGCGCTTCGTCATCGAATTCGGTGATGCTCACCACCGGGCCAAAAACCTCGCGCTGAACAATGGCATCGTCCTGTTTTGCCCCTGCCAGCAGGGTTGGCTGGAAGTAGTACCCCGCCCCTTCTTTTTTACTTCCGCCCGTCACAACGCGAATGTGGCTGAGCGCTTTTGCCTCATCCACGGCCTGACAGACACGTGACAGGTGCGCTGCGGAACTGAGCGGCCCGAGCTCAGTCGAACCGTTCTCCGGTGCGCCCATCTTCAGGCTGGCGACCGCCGCACCCAGTTTTTCCACCAGCGCGGCATAAATGCCCTTCTGGGCATAAATACGGCAGGCCGCCGTACAGTCCTGTCCGGCGTTGTAGAAACCAAAAGTACGTACACCTTCGACAACCGCATCGAGATCCGCGTCATCAAAGACGATAACCGGCGCTTTGCCACCCAGCTCCATATGCGTACGTTTAATGGATGAGGCCGTATGCCCGATGATATGTTCCCCGGTGGCAATCGAACCGGTTAGCGACACCATGCGGACTTTTTCGTGTCCGGTCAGCGGGTCACCCACTGTTTTACCGCGACCAAACAGCACGTTCAGCACGCCAGCCGGGAAGATATCTTTCGCCAGCTCAGCCAGTTTTAAGGCCGTCAGTGGGGTAATTTCAGACGGTTTGATCACCACGCAGTTTCCTGCCGCCAGTGCCGGGGCCAGCTTCCAGGCGGCCATCATCAGCGGATAGTTCCACGGTGCAATCGATGCGACAACGCCGACCGGATCGCGGCGGATCATCGACGTGTGGCCATCAAGATACTCCCCGGCGGCCAGCCCGTTCAGACAGCGTGCCGCTCCGGCGAAGAAACGAAAGACGTCAACCACCGCCGGAATTTCATCTCCCCGCGCACAATGCAGCGGTTTGCCACAGTTAAGGGACTCAAGATGTGCGAACTCGTCTGCATGCGCTTCAATGACGTCAGCCAGTTTCAGCAAACACTCAGCGCGCGTTTTGGGGGTTGTTTGCCCCCACTCAGTAAATGCCCGATCGGCGGATAATACGGCAGCATCAACCTGTGCCGCCGAGGCTTCGGCAATCTCCAGCAAGACTTCTCCGGTGGCGGGGTTATACACCGGCTGTTTTTCCCCTTCTCCGGTCACCAGTTCACCATTAATCAGCAGTTGATTTTGCATAGCATTGTCCTGTTGAAATCAAAGTTATTTCCCGCTACCGGCAATGTTTTCGCCGTCGCGGGTTAGCCACCAGGCTCCCAGAATGGGGATGGTTGTGACCAGCATCACCAGCAGTGCAACCACGTTGGTGACCGGTACGTCACGCGGACGTCCGAGCTGGTTAAGCAACCACAGCGGTAACGTGCGCTCGTGTCCCGCCGTAAATGTTGTGACGATAATTTCGTCAAACGACAGCGCAAACGCCAGCATGCCACCGGCCAGCAGTGCCGATCCCAGATTGGGTAGCACCACATAGCGGAAGGTTTGCCAGCCGTCTGCCCCTAAATCCATCGACGCTTCCACCAGGTTCCAGGAGGTGCGTCTGAACCGGGCAATCACGTTGTTAAACACCACCACCACGCAGAAGGTGGCGTGACCAATGACGATCGTGAAAAAGCCGGGTTCAAGGTTGATGGTTTTGAATGCCGTCAGCAGCGCCAGACCGGTGATGATCCCCGGCAGCGCAATCGGTAGCAGCAGCAACAGCGAGATAGCGTTTTTGCCAAAAAACTCGCTTCGCCATAGCGCCGCTGCAGCAAGCGTGCCAAGTATTAACGCAACGCCGGTCGATAAGGCAGCGATCTGAAGTGACAACGTCACTGAATCAATGATATCCCCGCGTCCTGCTGCCACGCTAAACCACTTCAGCGTGAGCCCCTGTGGCGGGAAACTGAAGGCTGCATCTTCGGTATTAAACGCATAGGTGGCGATAATCAGCAGTGGGAAATGCAGGAAGATAACCCCTCCCCACGCTGCCACTTTCAGGAACAACGGTGCGCGTTCAGAGTGCATCGAACGCTCCCAGACGTTTCACGAACGCCAGATAGAGAGAGATAAGTATTATCGGAACCAGCGTGAACGCGGCGGCCATTGGCATGTTCCCGATAGCCCCCTGCTGGGAATAGACCATGTTACCGATGAAATAACCCGGCGGCCCTACCAGCTGAGGAACAATAAAATCCCCCAGCGTCAGCGAGAACGTAAATATCGACCCGGCCGCAATGCCCGGGATCGCCAGCGGCAGGACGACGTAACGGAAGGTCTGGCGAGGACGAGCGCCGAGGTCAGCGGATGCCTGCAATAAAGAGACTGGCAGTCGTTCCAGCGCCGCCTGCACGGGCAGGATCATAAACGGCAGCCAGATGTAGACGAACACCAGAAAGCGCCCCAGACCTGACGTCGACAGTGTGTTTCCACCAATCGCAGGCAGTGTAAGAAGAGATGCCAGAATCGGCTCCAGCCCCATATGGCTAAGGAACCACTGCGCCACGCCGTCTTTCGCCAGCAGCAACGTCCACGCATAGGCCTTAACAATATAGCTTGCCCACATCGGCAGCATAACGGCGATATAGAAGAAGGCTTTCCACTTGCCGCTGGTATAGCGCGCCATGTACCACGCCATCGGGAACGCCAGAATTGCACTGGCTATTGTGACGGCAATCGCCATCACCAGGGTGCGGATGATGATGTCATAGTTTGCCGGGTTGAAAAGCGCCTGAATGTTCGCAAAGGTCAGATCCGGTGTGACCGACATGGTAAAGTCGTCAAAGGTATAGAACCCCTGCCACAGTAAGGTCAGGAGCGAGCCTAAATAGACGATACCAAACCACATCAGGGGCGCGAGCAGAAGCAGGAACAGCCCAAGCGACGGCTTGCGCCAGAACAGTGCGGTAAGGCGGCTTAAGGTGCTGCGCGGTGTGGGAGGGTGTGAAGCGCTCATATCCATGTCACCTCTCCTCATGCAGCCGGATCATGGCGTCGCGCGACCACGATGCCAGCACCGGCTGCCCAGGCTCAACGCCAGTCTGCAGCGTTGTACCACTAAGATTGGCCTGACTCACCAGCAGTTTCGCGCCATCGGCGAGTTTGAGTTCAAACCGCGTAGCCGCCCCCTGATACTGCACCGCCTGCACCACGCCCTGCACCTGAATCTCGCCGCCTTCGTTAAGGCGAATATGTTCCGGGCGCAGGGAGTACATCCCTTCCATTCCGCACACCCGCTGAGCAAGACTGGCGTCAAAAACGTTCGAGGTGCCGACAAAACTTGCCACAAACGGTGTACGCGGGCGCATGTAAAGCTCGCGCGGGGTATCAACCTGCTCAATGCGTCCATTGTTGAATACCGCCACCCGGTCAGACATTGAGAGGGCTTCACCCTGATCGTGAGTGACAAAAATGAAGGTAATACCGAGTTCCTGCTGAAGTTTCTTCAGCTCAAACTGCATCTGCTCACGCAGTTTGAGATCGAGTGCGCCTAACGGTTCATCCAGCAGTAATACGCGGGGTTCGTTGACCAACGCCCGCGCGATGGCGACACGCTGACGCTGTCCACCCGAAAGCTGCGAGGGCTTGCGCGCAACAGCAAAGCTTAACCCGACTTTGTCCAGCGCATCACGCGCCTGTGCATGGCGCTTTTTCTTGTCGACACCTTTCACCATCAGCCCGTAAGCGACGTTGTCGAGGATCGACATATGCGGGAACAACGCGTAATCCTGGAAAACGGTGTTCACATCCCGCTCCCAGGGAGGCAGTTCGCTCGCCTCTTTGCCGAAGATGCTAATTGCCCCTCCGGATAGCTGCTCAAAACCGGCTATCAGGCGCAGGCAGGTGGTTTTGCCGGAGCCCGAAGGCCCCAGCATGGAGAAGAATTCTCCGTCGCGAATACCAATGGTGACCCCATCCACCGCCCGCACGTCGCCGTACAGACGGGAAACGTCATTAAACTCTACCGCGTACGTCATGTTCTGCTCCCGGTCGATTAACGGCCGCCCATGATGGCGATGTAATCCTGCGTCCAGCGGCTGTACGGTACAAATTTGCCCCCTTCTGCAATCGGTGTTTTCCAGAACATAATTTTGTCGAAGTCGTTATACCCGTTGGTTTCACAACCTTTGTCACCCAGCAGCGTGCTGGCCTTACACCCTTGCGGCACAACCGGTAGTGAGCCAAACCATGCGGCCAGATCGCCCTGCACTTTTGGCGTCAGTGACCAGTTCATCCATTTGTAGGCACACATCGGGTGTTTTGCCTGCGCGTGAAGCATGGTGGTGTCTGCCCAGCCTGTTACCCCCTCTTTCGGGAACACGGTGGCGATAGGCTGGTTTTCCGCTTTCAGGGCATTCGCCTGATATGGCCAGGCGCTGGAGGCCACGACGCCTTCATTTTTAAAGTCGCTCATCTGCACCGTGGTGTCATGCCAGTAGCGGTGGATCAGGGCATGCTGCTCGCGCAGCACCTTCAGAACGGCGGCATACTGTTTTTCCGTCAACTGGTACGGGTCAGTAATGCCCAGCGCGGGCTGAGTGGCTTTGACGAACAGTGCCGCATCGGCAATGTAAATCGGGCCGTCATAGGCCTGCACGCGCCCCTGATTGGTTTTACCGTCCGGCAGGTCTTGTTGCACGAAGACGACCTTCCAGCTATCCGGTGGGGTTGGGAATGTTTTGGTGTTGTACATCAGCAGGTTCGGTCCCCACTGATACGGCGTGCCGTAGACCTTGCCTCCCACGTTGAACCACTCGCCTTTGACGATGCGCGGATCGAGGGTTTTCCAGTTTGGGATCAGGTCGGGATTAATGGCCTGAACGCGTTTTCCCATGATCAGACGCAGCGAAGCATCACCCGACGCGGTGACCAGGTCATAGCCCCCTTTCGCCATCAGGCTGACCATCTCATCAGAGGTTGCTGCGGTTTTCACATTGACTGCACAACCGGTCTCTTTTTCAAACTGCGTGACCCAGTCATAGTTTTTATCGGTCTGACCCCGTTCGATGTATCCAGGCCAGGCAATAATATCCAGCCGTCCTTCCCCGTCGCCGATAGCCTTGGGTGGCTCAGCGGCTTGCGCTGTCATGATAGCCATGCCGAGCGCACACAGGCTGCTGCGGGCAAATTTTTTGCTCATTAGATTTACTCCTGTCGCAATGAAATTTGGCGGCAGCCGTGCCGTAAAAATATCTCCCTTATTAAACGTAGACCGCGCAAATGCGCCGCACCGTTCGGCTTAAGGAAATTTCATCAGGTTGTGACCGAGGACGCATTCCCCGTTAACTGGATTATAGACAAGGGGTTAGCAGTGCGAGGGCGCAGGCAGAATGCCTGAGATACGGCGCTGAGCGGTATTTGCAACGCCGTCGTAAAGATAAAACAGGATTATTTAAATAAGCGGGTAATCTTTATTATTCCAGCATCTCGCTAATTAATTTTCCTAACTGTATAACGGCCTGTTCTTCCCGCTCCCCCCACGTCCAGGAGGTATTAAAACGGAAGAACGGTACCCAGGCATCCGAAGTTGAAAACATCTTACCTGGCGCAATGCTGATATGGTGGGTTAACGCTTTCTCGCTTAATAACCCGGCATCAAGTTGTGCCGGAAGCTCCAGCCATAAAAAGTAGCCGCTGTCGTTATGGTGAATTTTGACACCTGCAGGCATATGGCGCAAAAGTGACTGCCAGGCCTGTTGCTTGCGCTCGGCCAGCGTGCGTCGCAGGCGACGAAGGTGGGCGTCATAACGTTTGGTTGCCAGATAATCCACCAGAGCAAGCTGCATGGGAGAACTGGTGGAAAGCGTGCTCATCAGCTGTAACTGCTGAATACGCCGCGCATGTTTCCCCGCTGCCACCCAGCCGATGCGAAATCCCGCCACCAGACATTTCGAAAATGACGAGCAGTGCAGCGTCATGTCCTGGCGATCCCAGGCTTTTGCCGGCAATGGCTTTTCCCGGCCAAAATAGAGTTCGCTGTAGACATCATCTTCAATCAGCGTGACGTGGTGCTTTGTTAGCAGCGCGACCAGTTGCACTTTTTTCTCCGCGCTGAGCGTAAAGCCCAACGGGTTTTGACTGTTGGTCATCAACCAGCAGGCTTTCACCGGGTAGTCATTCAGCGCCTGTTCAAGCGCATTCAGGTCGATCCCTTCACGAACGTCCGTCGCAATCGACAACGCCTTTAGTTTCAGGCGTTCCAGCGCCTGCAATGCGCCGTAGAAACAGGGGTTTTCGACGATCACCCAGTCGCCCGGTTCGGTCACTGCCTGCAAACTCAGGTTGAGCGCTTCGAGTGCCCCGGCAGTGATAACAATCTCTTCCGGTGAGATATTCATCCCCTGCTGCGCATAGCGACGGGCAATGGCGTGGCGTAGATCAACGTTACCCGGCGGCAGGTTTTCAATCACGCTCATCGCCGTGGCGGTTTTGCTGACGTTAGCCAGCGAACGGTTGAGTTGCTGAAGCGGGAAAAGTCGGGGGTCAGGAAACGCGGAAGCAAAAGGAACAACAGACGGATCGCGGCTGGCCTGTAGCACGTCGAAGATATAGGTGTTGATATCCACCACTTCGTCGCGCATCACCTGGGCAGGCGGTGCAGGCTGTTGTGCGGTCGGGCGCGAGGCAACGTAATAGCCCGACTGCGGTCTGGCGACAATGCGCCCCTGACTTTCCAGCATCTGATACGCGTGGCCAACGGTCATGAAACTCATGCCGCTGCTCGCCACCTGCTCTCGCAGCGAAGGCAGCTTATCGCCCGGCAACCATACGCCAAGCTCAATCTGCGAGATAATTTGTTGCGCCAGACGCTGGTATTTTTTCATCAGATTCTCCTTATTGCCGACAGTGTATATCAGCAGGAGAAAAAGAGAAGATTTTGCTAACTGTTATGGAAAGCGGTGCTAATTACTTACGAAACTCAGTGACGTGACGTTGTGCGATACGCGCTGCGGCCAGGTGGTCGAGCGTAATCATTGGCGATTTGCAAAAGATGCATTTCGCGCCATGAGGGTTTTTCTCAGACACATCAAAAACTGAGGTACGGTACTGCGAGCCATGACAGCATGGGCAGCGGAAATGGATATAAGAAGTCATAGGATTCTCCTGTAAACGTAAAACACGTAAATTACTAATGGGCCGATCAGGCAATAGTGGTTTGAAACAAAACTAATCGGAATGTAGATAAAGACCCAAGAGAGGCTGCGGAGAGGCACAACGTGATGAGAACTGCTTTATAAAACTACGTCAGATATTTATTTGGACTCAAAACCAGAAGACCATTAACGCACGTCGTTGACGACAAGGCAAGCGGTTTAATGCGTAAAATTCATAACAATAAATTTCTTATTCACTGAACATCATATATATCAGATGACTAAAATGCGGTGATTCAAGTAACTGTTATACATAAATTTCACTTTTCTGCGTCTGATAGTTACCTTTTCGACCCTATACCATAACAGCACACCGTTTGACATTGAGGCTGTGCATGTTTGGTTTAGATGCTTTTCACCTTGCACGGATACAGTTTGCCTTTACCGTATCCTTTCACATTATTTTCCCGGCGATCACCATCGGCCTGGCGAGCTATCTTGCCGTGCTGGAAGGCTTATGGCTGAAATCCAAAAATCCGGTCTGGCGTTCGCTGTACCATTTCTGGTCGAAGATCTTCGCTGTTAACTTTGGCATGGGCGTGGTCTCCGGGCTGGTGATGGCCTACCAGTTTGGTACCAACTGGAGCGGATTCTCCCAGTTCGCGGGCAGTATTACCGGCCCGCTGCTCACTTATGAAGTGCTCACCGCCTTCTTCCTTGAGGCCGGGTTCCTCGGCGTGATGTTGTTTGGCTGGAATAAAGTCGGGCCGGGACTGCACTTTTTTGCCACCTGCATGGTCGCGCTGGGGACGATCATCTCAACCTTCTGGATCCTCTCCTCCAACAGCTGGATGCAGACCCCGCAGGGTTATGAGATCGTCAATGGACAGGTTGTGCCGGTGGACTGGTTTGCCGTGGTCTTTAACCCTTCCTTCCCCTATCGTCTCCTGCACATGTCGATAGCGGCTTTCCTCAGTAGCGCGCTGTTTGTCGGAGCATCGGCAGCCTGGCACCTGCTACGTGGCAATAATACCCCCGCCATTCGTGCCATGTTCTCAATGGCATTGTGGATGACCCTGATTGTGGCCCCCATTCAGGCAATGGTGGGTGATATGCATGGGCTTAATACCTTAAAACACCAGCCCGCAAAAATTGCCGCCATTGAAGGTCACTGGGAAAACCCGCCGGGTGAGCCGACGCCACTGCTGCTGTTTGGCTGGCCGGATATGGAACAGGAGCGCACCCGTTTTGGTCTGGAAATCCCGGCACTCGGTAGCCTGATCCTGACGCACAGCCTGGAAAAGCAGGTTCCGGCGCTTAAGGAGTTCCCGAAGGAAGACCGTCCAAATTCCACCATCGTCTTCTGGTCATTTCGCATTATGGCGGGGTTAGGCATGTTGATGCTGCTGCTGGGCGTGGTGGCGCTCTGGTTACGTTATAAAAAACGCGTCTACTCTTCGCGTCCCTTCCTGTGGTTTGCCCTGGTGATGGGACCGTCCGGGCTGATTGCCATTCTGGCGGGATGGGTGACAACCGAAGTGGGCCGCCAGCCGTGGGTCGTCTACGGGCTACAGCGAACCAAAGATGCCGTCTCTGCGCATGGCGATCTGCATATGAGCGTGAGTTTGCTGGCCTTCTTCGTCGTCTATACCTCAGTATTTGGCGTGGGTTACAGCTACATGGTGCGCCTTATCAGGAAAGGGCCTCAGCCTCATGAATCGTTCGCCACCGAGTCCGACGGACGTCCGGCACGCCCACTTTCTGCTGTCACCACTGACTATAAGGAGAAGCCATAATGGGTATCGATCTTTCCATTATCTGGTTTGTCATCATCGTCTTCGCCACCCTGATGTATATCGTGATGGATGGTTTTGATCTGGGGATAGGTATTCTGTTCCCGACCACACAAAACGCCGACGATCGCGATGTGATGGTGAACAGCGTCGCCCCCGTCTGGGACGGTAACGAAACCTGGCTGGTGCTTGGCGGGGCGGACCTGTTCGGCGCATTTCCGCTGGCCTACGCGGTGATCATCGACGCCCTCACCATCCCGCTAACATTAATGCTGATCGGACTTATTTTCCGCGGCGTGGCCTTTGAGTTTCGCTTTAAAGCAACCCCGGCACACCGTCCCTTCTGGGATAAAGCCTTTATTGGCGGGTCGATTCTGGCAACGTTTACCCAGGGTATTACGGTTGGGGCAGTAATCAATGGGTTCTCTGTTACAGAACGTGCGTATAGCGGTGGGCCATTTGACTGGTTAACCCCGTTTAACCTGTTCTGCGGCGCAGGCCTGGTGGCAGCCTACGCGCTGCTGGGGGCTACGTGGCTGGTGATGAAAAGTGAAAATACCCTACAGCAGCGTATGCGCCGGGTATCGAAAATGTTGTTAATCGTGCTTCTGGCTTTCATTGCAGTAATCAGCCTCTGGACACCGCTGGCGCAACCGGCCATTGCCGCACGCTGGTTTACACTGCCCAATCTGTTCTTCCTGCTGCCCGTCCCGGCTCTGGTTGTTATCCTGAGCCTGTGTCAGTGGCGCAGTCTGAACAATCCTGATAGCCATAACCTGCCGTTTATTCTGACGCTGGGGCTAATTTTCCTCGGGTTTAGCGGGCTTGGGATCAGCATCTGGCCGCATATTATTCCACCATCGATTACCCTCTGGCAGGCTGCGGCACCGGTACAAAGCCAGGGCTTTATGCTGGTGGGCGCGCTGCTGATCATTCCCGTTATCCTGGTCTACACCTTCTGGAGTTATTACGTATTTCGCGGGAAAGTTCAGCATGGCGAGGGGTATCACTGATGCAACAACCTGTCTGGAAACGTCTGATATGGCTGGTCATTATCTGGGGGGGAAGCGTACTGGCACTGGCCTGCGTGAGTATGCTTTTTCGAATGTTGATGACGGCGGCGGGGTTTAAATCTCACTAACTTACACCCCGGGCAGCCACGGTGTTGCCCGGTAACGCCCCGCACTTTCAGATAAACCCCATTAACACGCCACGGAGTATCGTTACACTAAAATTGATTTACGGTATTTATAGTTTGAGAAGAAAAATGAAAAAGCTTGTTGCGTTAAGTGTTATCAGTCTTGTCCTTGCTGGCTGCGTTAATCCAGGCAAAGCGTCCGTTCAGCCTAAGCAACTCCAGAACCACCGTTTTGTTCTGGAAAATGTGGACGGTAAAGCCGTGAAGACCACGACAACGCAACCTGAGATCAGCTTCAGCGCCCTGCCAGAGATCAGCCTGCTGAACAACATCACCGTCTCCGGCGCAATGTGCAACCGCTTCAACGGCCAGGGGAAATTGTCCGAAGGCGAGCTGAAGGTCAAAACGCTGGCAATGACCCGAAAATTATGTACCGACCCACAGCTTAATGCACTGGATCAGGCCATCGGCGATATGTTGCGCAAAGGCGCGCAGGTCGACCTGACGGAAGACCAGTTAACGCTGGCCACAGCCGAAAAAACGCTGACGTTTAAGCGCGCGGAGTAATCAGTAGTTACCGCAAGTTCCAACGGCAAGCGACTGTTCACTGCAGCGTTTGCCATTTGGCAACGCGCACATTCCAACCGCGGAACCGTCGAGCTGACGGGCGACAGAAAGCGAACCCCCAACCATTGCGCAGTTGGCTTGTCCTGAGCTGGACATAGCCGCTCTCATGCCTGGCGTCACGTGCGCCGCCGTTGCCTGCTGAACAGGTTCACTGCTACATGCCGACAACAATAACGCGGCACACCCAACCCAAAACGCTGAACGCATGTTCTCTCCCCCATAAATAAAGCGAAACCTATGCATCATAGGCATCACGCACCATGTCGTCGAGAGCGGAAGTGCGTATTTATGCGCTCCATTCACGTTTTCTCACAATTTTTAGGGGGTTTCGTTCCAGACCATTATGGTTGCAGTATATTGCCCCCTGCTTTCTTACATTTAGATAACTACCGGATTTCTGAGGACAACAAATAATGTCGTTCAATAATAAGAACCTGATTATTACTCTCTTATCCCTCTGCACCTTCCAGACTTATGCAGCACAATGCACAGCGGAAACCATCTCTAAAAACAATCTGAACAATTTCATCCTCCAGACTCAGCAGAATAAAGCAGGTATCCCCAAATCTGTTGAAATGTCGATTGAGAGTCCTGATGGGTATATCCGCGCACTGGCACAAAGCCACTTCAGTCAATGCGGAGAGCTCATTAGCAGCAGTGTAAAAGAGGTTAAAATCTCGACAGGCCCGAAATCCGTATTCACGGCAACTAATGATATTCAGTTGAATAAAAAGGAGTTTGGCTGGAGCATTCAGCTGAACGCGAATGGGGTAGCAACCGATAACAACAGCCGGAAGACCACACAGATCTATCGCCAGACGCTGGAGGGACAGTTCCTGCTTAACGATAAAGGCGTTATCAGCCACGCGGTTAACCGTGCAGTTATTGCGGCCACAAGGCCGGGAGATAAAGACATTAACACCGTGAGCAAAATAGACTACACCTTCAATTCATCAGGATTGCTGACAAGTGCAGCAAGCAAAGGAACGCTGGCGATAGATAATAATACGACTGAATACAGCTATGATGACAATAATCGTCTGCTCAAAACTCAATCACCCTCAACCATCGTAGAATATTCCTATGATAACGAGGGCCGTGAGTTATCCCTCAGCAAGACCCAGACATATTTCACTATCGAAAAAAATCTGACCACCTGCGAGGAGTGGAATTCGCATGGAGAATGCACACGCGCCAATATGGATATCACGATCACACCCGTCTCCCGGACGGGTAAACAGTATGTGGAAAAACACAAAGCCGTGTTGACGACGAAATACGAATACTGGAACTGACCACGACACATCACACGGGCATAAGAGCGCATTTTCTGCCAAAAAATTGATCTACTCATTGATGCCGACAATGCCAAGGACACAAAAGCGAAAATCGCAAAACCCGGGCTTTGCTAAAATGAAGAGATAATATTCAGGGTCTGTTGAGGTATGACAGACCCCTCTTTTTTGCGCAATGTAAGGGTGTCGTCCTATGCAAACTATTGACGGTAATGGTGCAGTCGCGTCAGTCGCGTTTCGCACCAGTGAAGTTATCGCCATCTACCCGATTACGCCAAGCTCTACGATGGCCGAACAGGCAGATGCCTGGGCCGGGAACGGGTTAAAAAACGTCTGGGGTGATGTCCCACGCGTGGTTGAAATGCAGTCCGAAGCCGGTGCAATTGCTGCGGTACATGGCGCGTTGCAGACGGGAGCCTTGTCCACGTCGTTTACGTCATCTCAGGGATTGCTGTTGATGATCCCGACGCTGTACAAACTGGCCGGTCAGCTGACACCGTTTGTCCTGCACGTCGCCGCCCGAACCATTGCGACCCACGCACTCTCCATTTTTGGCGATCACTCAGATGTGATGGCCGTGCGTCAGACGGGTTGCGCCATGCTTTGCGCCAGCAGCGTACAGGAAGCTCAGGACTTCGCGCTGATTTCACATATTGCGACGCTGAAAAGCCGCGTGCCGTTTATTCATTTCTTTGATGGTTTCCGCACCTCTCACGAAATCAACAAAATCGTTCCGCTGGCGGACGACACGATCCTGAATCTTCTGCCACAGGCGGAGATCGATGCCCATCGTGCCCGCGCGCTCAATCCGGAGCATCCGGTGATCCGCGGGACATCCGCAAACCCGGATACCTACTTCCAGTCCCGCGAGGCGACAAATCCGTGGTACAACGCCGTATATGACCATGTTGAGCAGGCGATGAATGACTTTGCCGCGGCTACCGGTCGTGAATACAAACCGTTTGAATACTACGGCCACCCGCAGGCGGAACGCGTGATTGTGCTGATGGGCTCCGCCATTGGTACCTGTGAAGAGGTGGTGGATGAGCTGCTGGCGCGTGGCGAAAAAGTTGGCGTGCTAAAAGTGCGTCTCTATCGCCCGTTCTCAGCCAGGCATCTGCTCTCTGCACTACCAGAAAGTGCGCGAACCGTGGCAGTGCTCGACCGAACAAAAGAACCCGGCGCTCACGCGGAACCACTTTATCTGGACGTCATGACCGCGCTGGCAGAAGCGTTCAATAATGGTGAACGCGAAACACTGCCGCGCGTAACTGGCGGCCGTTATGGCTTGTCATCAAAAGAGTTTGGCCCCGACTGCGTGCTTGCGGTGTTTAACGAACTGAACGAAGCAAAACCGAAGCCACGCTTTACCGTCGGCATTTATGATGATGTGACTAATCTCTCCCTGGTCTTACCGGAAAACACCCTGCCCTCGACGGCCAAACTCGAAGCACTATTTTATGGCTTAGGCAGTGACGGCAGTGTCTCGGCAACCAAGAACAACATCAAGATCATCGGGAACTCGACACCGTGGTATGCCCAGGGCTACTTCGTCTATGATTCCAAAAAAGCCGGCGGGCTGACCGTTTCCCACCTGCGCGTCAGCGAACACCCGATCCGCTCGGCCTATCTGATTTCGCAGGCCGATTTTGTGGGGTGTCACCAGCTGCAGTTTATCGACAAATACCAGATGGCAGAACGTCTGAAACCCGGTGGTATTTTCCTGCTCAATACGCCGTACAGCGCGGATGAGGTATGGGCACGCCTGCCGCAGGAAGTGCAGGCGGTACTGAACCAGAAAAAAGCCCGCCTCTTCGTGATTAACGCGGCAAAAATTGCCCGCGAATGCGGTCTGGCTGCGCGTATCAACACCGTCATGCAGATGGCCTTCTTCCATCTGACCCAAATTCTCCCGGGGGACAGCGCGCTGGCTGAACTGCAGGGTGCCATTGCCAAAAGTTACAGCAGCAAAGGGCAGGAGCTGGTTGAGCGTAACTGGCAGGCGCTGGCGCTGGCCCGTGAATCGCTGTTCGAAGTACCACTGCAGCAGGTCAATGCCGCCAGCCCGAACCGTCCTCCGGTGGTGTCTGATGCTGCACCTGATTTCGTCAAAACCGTCACGGCAGCCATGCTGGCCGGGCTTGGCGATGCCCTTCCCGTCTCTGCACTGCCGCCGGATGGAACCTGGCCGATGGGCACCACTCGCTGGGAAAAACGCAATATTGCCGAAGAGATCCCTATCTGGAAAGAGGCGCTGTGTACCCAGTGCAACCACTGCGTGGCCGCCTGTCCGCACTCGGCCATTCGTGCCAAAGTGGTTTCTCCCGAAGATATGGAAGCCGCGCCGGCCAGTCTGCATTCGCTGGATGTGAAATCCCGCGATATGCGTGGGCAGAAATATGTCCTTCAGGTTGCACCTGAAGATTGCACCGGCTGTAACCTGTGCGTCGAGGTGTGCCCGGCGAAAGATCGCCAGAACCCGGAAATCAAAGCCATCAATATGATGTCGCGTCTGGAACACGTTGAAGAAGAGAAAGTGAATTATGACTTCTTCCTGAACCTGCCGGAAATCGATCGTAGCAAACTGGAACGCATTGATATTCGAACCTCGCAGTTGATCACTCCGCTGTTTGAGTATTCCGGTGCCTGCTCCGGCTGTGGTGAAACACCGTACATTAAACTGCTCACGCAGTTGTATGGCGATCGGATGCTGATCGCCAACGCCACGGGTTGTTCGTCAATCTATGGTGGTAATCTGCCTTCCACTCCCTACACCACCGACGCACACGGCCGCGGCCCGGCATGGGCTAACTCGTTGTTTGAGGATAACGCCGAATTTGGTCTGGGTTTCCGCCTTACCGTTGACCAGCACCGCGCACGCGTGATGCGTTTACTGGCACAGTTTGCTGATAAGCTCCCCGCTGAGTTGAACGAGGCACTGCACGCCGAAGCGACTCCAGAGGTTCGCCGTGAGCAGGTAGCAGAGCTGCGCAAAGCCCTTCAGGGCGTGGACGGCGCAGAACAACTGCTGACCGACGCTGACGCCCTGGTTGAGAAATCTATCTGGTTGATTGGCGGCGACGGCTGGGCCTATGACATCGGGTTTGGCGGGCTGGATCACGTGCTGAGCCTGACCGAAAACGTCAACATTCTGGTGCTGGATACCCAGTGTTATTCCAATACCGGCGGTCAGGCCTCGAAAGCGACACCGCTGGGTGCTGTCACCAAATTTGGTGAACACGGCAAGCGCAAGGCGCGTAAAGATCTCGGTGTCAGTATGATGATGTACGGGCACGTTTACGTCGCACAAATCTCGCTGGGTGCCCAGCTTAACCAGACGGTGAAAGCGATTCAGGAAGCGGAATCTTACCCCGGTCCGTCGCTGATTATCGCCTACAGCCCTTGCGAGGAGCATGGCTACGATCTGGCGCTTAGCCACGATCAGATGCGTCAGCTTACGGCAACCGGCTTCTGGCCGTTGTATCGCTTCGACCCACGTCGTGCCGATGAAGGCAAATTGCCGCTGGCACTGGATTCACGTCCGCCGTCAGATGCCCTGGCCGAGACGTTAATGCAGGAACAACGCTTCCGTCGCCTCAATGCGCAACAGCCTGAAGTGGCTGAGCAGTTGTGGAAAGATGCGGCAGCCGACCTGCAGAAACGCTATGACTTCCTGGCACAAATGGCCGGTAAAGCGGAAAAGTCAACCGGTGAATAATCTCTCTGCCCGGCTTGTCCGGGCATTTTTTTACGCAAAAAAATGCCCGATGTATTTACATCGGGCTAATCCAGATTATCAAAGATAAACTATTTAAATTATTAAATAGTATTCATATGAATTATGGATGAACAATCTTAAGGCATATAACAGCACAGAGATTACCGTCTTCCCGTGAGAAATAATAATTTTATTTTTGTATAAATCTCAGTCAATCATTCACGAAACCAATTACTATTACCGCAGAATTATTCCGTTTAGATTTTACTTAATCAGTAACAATTATATTTTATTACTCTTTGCGGGAGTGATTTAGCATGGGACAACTTTCTCATTCAGAAAGTTCAATACGTAATTAAATAAAAACAACTGCAAAGGAATACCACAATGCAAAGAAAAGTACTGGCTCTGATTATTCCAGCTCTTTTAATGGCTGGCGCTGCACATGCGGCAGAAATCTATAACAAAGACGGCAACAAATTAGACCTGTACGGAAAAGTAGATGGTCTGCATTACTTCTCCGACGACAAAGGTGCTGATGGCGATCAGACTTACATGCGTCTGGGTTTCAAGGGTGAAACCCAGATCAACAACATGATGACCGGCTACGCGCAGTGGGAATACAACATTCAGGCTAACAATACCGAAGGCTCGGATAACCAGTCCTGGACCCGTCTGGCCTTCGCAGGTGTGAAGGTGGGCGACTACGGTTCCTTCGATTATGGCCGTAACTACGGCGTGCTGTACGACGTGGAAGGCTGGACCGATATGCTGCCTGAATTCGGTGGCGATTCCTACACCAAAGCCGATAACTTCATGACCGGCCGTGCCAACGGCGTGGCAACCTACCGTAACACCGATTTCTACGGTCTGGTTCAGGGTCTGAACTTTGCCCTGCAGTATCAGGGTAAGAACGAAGACGCCAGCAACAACCAGGAAGGTACTAACAACGGTCGCGACACGCGTCATGAGAACGGTGACGGTTTCGGTATTTCCACCACGTATGATTTCGGTATGGGTATCAGTGCAGGTGCGGCATATACCTCCTCCGATCGTAGTAATGACCAGGTGCGTAACACCACAGCGGGCGGCGATAAAGCCGATGCATGGACTGCAGGTCTGAAATATGATGCCAATAATATCTACCTGGCAACAATGTATTCTGAAACCCGCAATATGACACCTTACGGTGACAACGAAGATGCCGTGGCAAACAAAACACAGAACTTTGAAATTACCGCTCAATATCAGTTCGACTTTGGTCTGCGTCCGGCAATTTCTTACCTGCAGTCAAAAGGCAAAGACCTGGGTAACGGCGAAGGTGATAAAGACCTGGTTAAATACGCGGATGTCGGTGCAACCTATTACTTCAACAAAAACATGTCTACCTATGTTGATTATAAAATCAACTTGCTGGACGAAGATGACGCGTTCTACAAAAACAACGGTATCGGTACGGATGATATCGTAGCGTTAGGTCTGGTTTATCAGTTCTAATGCCAATAGCCCGCATATTTTTGCGGGCTAACTTTTTATACTCCTACGCCATACTCCTTTCAGCTTGCCGCACCACGTCTGAAATCCACTTTCTCGCTCCCCGCCACATCTCAGTACCAGCATGTTCCTGCCTGCAGATTTTCTGGTTTATGAGACCTATCTCAAATAAAATGCGCCTGTGACGGCATCGTTAAGGGAAAATTTAAGAAAATCAGCGTACAGTAAAAACGGAGTTTTACTACATAAGGATATCTGCGTGTTCCCCAGAGTATCATTAGTCCTGCTTGCCCTGTTGAGTTGTATCTGGATTACGCTACTCTTTGATTTTGGTGGTGCCGTTCACCACCTTGGTGAGTTGTTAAACCTGCTGGAAAATGACTAGCCGGCCTCTTTACAGAAAGAGGATTGCCTTAAGATATGACGTATCCGCGCCAGGAACCCCTGGGCGCGTACAACCCAGCGTCCCCCATTTCAGGTCGCAGAACATCTGCGTCGTCCGGCGCTATATTATTTGATATAGGAGTCCAGCACTTTCAGGACAACCTCAAGATCTTCTTCGCGTCTTAATTCACTGGCTTCATGAACAATATGCTCTGTCAGATGGCCTTTGATAACTTCACGCATTAGCCCATTTACCGCACCACGGATAGCGGCGATTTGTTGTAGCACCGCTGCGCATTCATGCGGCTCATCCAACATTTTTTTCAGCGCGGTCACCTGCCCCTGGATTTTGTTGGTGCGTGCTTTCAGTTTTTGTTTATCCCGGATGGTATGCGACATACATATCCTCATCGTTCAGAAAACCTGCCTGATAGTAACATTCACATTCTACTGGGGGGTAGTATTTTATACTGAGGGGGAGTAGCATCCGGGGCATTACATCTCCGGCGGAAATGATTTTCATGAACGAATTTACAGCACTGCTTCAGCAGGGTAATGCCTGGTTCTTTATCCCCAGCGCCATTTTGCTTGGCGCACTGCACGGCCTGGAACCGGGTCACTCTAAGACCATGATGGCCGCATTTATCATTGCAATCAGGGGAACCGTCCGGCAGGCGGTTATGCTTGGCCTGGCGGCCACGGTTTCGCACACGGCTATCGTCTGGCTTATTGCCCTTGGTGGTATGTACGTCAGTCATAAATTTACCGCGGAGACGGCAGAACCCTGGTTACAGCTGGTTTCCGCCATCATTATTCTGGGTACCGCCATCTGGATGATATGGCGCACCTGGAAAGGGGAAAAGAACTGGCTGGACGGGATGCAACAGGGTGATGACGCACATCATCAGCATGATGACATCCGCCTGTTCGATACCGGTCATGGTCAGGCCGAACTGTCCATTTTTGAGGAAGACCAGCCACCGCACTGGCGTTTACGAACGCTCACTGGCCGAAAATGGCAGGCCTCCGATGTGTCTCTGGTTACCCACCGCGGCAAAGGAACATTTTCCCAGGTGTTTGATTTCACTGATAAGGGTGACTACCTTGAATCAACACGGCCGATACCTGAGCCGCATCAGTTTGATGTCCGTCTCACATTAGGCCACCGCGGACATGTTCATGATTACGATCTTGAATTCCGTGAACATGACCATCATCACCCGGGTACTGAAGGGCTGGATAAACACTCGCAGGAGTATCAGGACGCACATGAGCGGGCACATGCAAACGACATTAAGCGACGCTTCAGCGGTAAAAGTGCAACCAACGGTCAAATCCTGCTGTTTGGTCTGACGGGAGGACTTATTCCTTGCCCTGCCGCAATCACCGTATTGTTGATCTGTCTACAGCTTAAAGCATTGTCACTGGGAGCTACGCTGGTGATCAGCTTCAGCATCGGGCTGGCACTGACGCTGGTCACTGTCGGTGTGGGGGCGGCGATCAGCGTCCGCCAGGTGGCCAAACGCTGGGATGGATTTAATGCCATTGCCCGAAAAGCCCCCTATTTTTCCGGTACCCTGATTGGACTCGTGGGGATATATATGGGGATCCACGGCTATCTGGGTATCACTGGCTGAATGACTCAGCCGCCAGCCCGGTAAGGGAAAGCAAAAAGCCAACTACTCTTATCGGGCATAGGTGCCAGATTCAACGCCGCAGTAAAACGTGCTGGAATTCGCCGCCGTAATCCGTACCATACACGGCACACTTTCGCATACTGGTTGCTATCGGCAGGCGCATTAAAATGGTTTTGTCCCACTGGTGCCCCATTTGAAATTTGAGTAACGAATAAATGTCGCAAAATCAAGAAACTACAAAAAAAGAGCAATACAACCTGAACAAACTGCAAAAGCGACTGCGCCGTAACGTGGGCGAAGCCATTGCAGACTTCAACATGATTGAAGAAGGCGACCGCATTATGGTTTGCCTGTCAGGGGGTAAAGACAGCTATACCATGCTGGAGATCCTGCGCAATCTTCAGCAAAGCGCACCTGTGAATTTTTCCCTGGTGGCGGTCAACCTCGACCAGAAACAGCCAGGTTTCCCGGAACATATTCTGCCGGAGTATCTGGAGACGCTGGGCGTTGAGTATAAAATCGTTGAAGAGAATACCTACGGGATTGTGAAAGAAAAAATCCCTGAAGGGAAAACCACCTGCTCTCTCTGCTCTCGTTTGCGTCGCGGCATTCTTTATCGTACCGCCACGGAGCTGGGCGCAACCAAGATTGCCCTGGGCCATCACCGTGACGATATCCTGCAAACGCTGTTCCTGAACATGTTCTACGGTGGCAAGATGAAAGGCATGCCGCCAAAACTGATGAGCGATGACGGTAAACATATCGTGATCCGCCCACTCGCCTACTGCCGTGAGAAAGACATTGAGCGTTTCTCACAGGCCAAAGCTTTCCCGATCATTCCGTGCAACCTGTGTGGCTCGCAACCGAACCTGCAGCGTCAGGTCATTGGCGACATGCTGCGTGACTGGGATAAACGCTACCCTGGCCGTATCGAAACCATGTTCAGCGCAATGCAGAACGTCGTGCCTTCGCACCTGGCGGATGTTGAACTGTTCGACTTCAAAGGTATCAACCACGGCTCAGAAGTAGTGAACGGTGGCGATCTGGCGTTTGACCGTGAAGAGCTCCCGATGCAGCCTGCGGGCTGGCAGCCGGAAGAAGATGACACGCAGTTCGAAGAGTTGCGTCTGAATGTACTTGAAGTGAAATAATCAAATAGCGTCTCAGAAAGGGTTTCTGAGACGCTTTCCTGTCCTTACTTCAGCAGACGAACGCGACAGGCTTTCCCTTTGATTTTCCCGTTTTGCAGCTGCTTCCAGGCCTTATGTGCAACCGACTGGCGGACCGCCACATAAACATGCGCCGGATGTACCGCAATCTTGCCAATATCAGCCCCATCCAGACCGATATCCCCGGTCAGCGCACCTAATACATCGCCGGGACGCATCTTGGCTTTTTTACCGCCATCAATACACAGCGTCGCCATTTCCGCATCCAGTGGGACAATGCTGACATTACCCGGCGCATTCACCCAGTTCAGCTTAATCTGCAGCATTTCAGACAGAATATTCGCGCGCTGCGCCTCTTCTGGTGCGCAGAAGCTAATGGCCAGACCGCTGTTCCCGGCGCGTGCGGTACGTCCAATACGGTGTACATGCACTTCAGGATCCCACGCCAGCTCGAAGTTAACGACCAGCTCCAGCGATTTAATATCCAGACCACGCGCCGCAACGTCAGTGGCAACCAGCACACGGGCACTGCCGTTGGCGAAACGCACCAGCGTCTGGTCACGATCGCGCTGCTCCAGATCGCCATGCAATGACAATGCGCTCTGCCCCGCCGCATTCAGGGCATCACATACCGCCTGACAATCTTTTTTAGTATTACAAAACACCACGCAGGACGCAGGCTGATGTTGGCTCAGCAGCTTTTGCAGAAGCGGGATTTTTCCCTGCTGCGAGGTTTCAAAGAACTGCTGTTCGATTGCAGGCAGCGCATCGACGCTATCAATTTCGATGGTGAGCGGGTCTTTCTGCACACGGCCACTGATCGCCGCGATGGCTTCCGGCCAGGTTGCAGAGAACAACAATGTCTGACGGTCTGCCGGTGCGAAGCGGATCACTTCATCAATAGCATCGCTAAAGCCCATATCCAGCATACGATCCGCCTCATCCATCACCAGCGTTTGCAGCGCATCCAGCGATACGGTGCCTTTTTGCAGGTGATCCAGCAGACGGCCAGGCGTCGCCACAATAATGTGGGGGGCATGCTGTAAGGAGTCACGCTGTGCGCCAAAAGGCTGGCCGCCACAAAGCGTCAGGATTTTCGTGTTAGGCAAAAAACGGGCCAGTCGACGCAATTCACCCGCAACCTGGTCTGCCAGTTCACGGGTTGGACACAGCACCAGAGACTGGGTCTGAAACAGTGCGACATCAATATGCTGCAACAACCCAAGACCGAATGCAGCCGTTTTACCACTGCCTGTTTTAGCCTGCACGCGCACATCGCGCCCTTCGAGAATGGCAGGCAGCGCGGCGGCTTGCACTGGGGTCATGGTGAGGTAACCCAACTCGTTAAGATTATCGAGTTGGGCGGCAGGTAAACGATTCAGGGTAGAAAAAGCGGTCACAGTATTATCTCGTGGTCAAAAGGCTTACGGTCAGCAGGCGCGTATCCTCGCAGATCTCGGAGTTTGATGCGACATTTTAATCGGTTCTTCATCTGGTGGCGGATCGGGCATCGGCTGCGGACGCGGGATAGGGTCCGGAAGTGGGACAGGATCGACAGGCATAACGTCGGGTTGCGACAGGTGTATGAAATGACAGGTCATCTTACCCTCCAGTTTTTAGGGTGATACTTTTAGGGTAGACGCTGGAATACGGGAGGCAAAAAAAAGCCGACTATTAAGTCGGCGTCGTACGAATCAATTGTGCTATGCAGTAATTCAAAAAAGGAAGTAAGACAATATGGAGCGCAACGCCCATCGCTTGACGTTGCATTCACCTGCGGGAGTAATAATGCACCTTACGGGGTCTGTGTTTATTGACTTCGCTCAAGTAAAAGAACGTTTTGACACTGGAAAAACGTCGAAAAAGCGTAATTTTACAGCCATTTACTACGACGCAACCACCATGCAACACCTCCAATCAAAACAACTAACATGATGCAAAAAGCGGTGAAGCCATAATGGTATCCGCCGCCGGGAATGCCTCCCAGATTCACACCAAACAGCCCGGTTAAGAAGGTGCTGGGGAGAAACACCATCGCCATCAGCGACATCGTATACGTTCTTCTCGACAGCGACTCCTGCATCACCTGCGCTATCTCATCTGCCATCACCGCCGTTCTGGCAATACAGGAATCAATCTCATCCAGCCCGCGCCCCAGCCTGTCAGCAATATCCTGCATTCTGCGACGCTGATCGTCGTTCATCCAGCCAAGCCGCTCACTGGCCAGGCGGGCATAGACGTCACGTTGCGGGGTCATATAGCGACGCATCACAATCAGCTGTTTGCGCAGTAATGCCAGAAAGCCGCGCGGCGGGATCTGCTGATCGAGCAGGTTATCTTCCAGATCGATAATTTTATCGTGTAGCTCTTCAATAAACTCACTTGCATGATCGGTAAGAGCATCGCAGACATCCACCAGCCAGCTACCGCAATCGATCGGCCCGGTGCCATCTTTTAAATCATTCACGACATCATCCAGCGCCAGAACTTTACGCTGACGTGTGGAGACAATCAGTCTTTCGTCCATATAGACACGCATCGCGACCAGTTGATCCGGGCGCTCATCCGTACTGCCGTTAATGCAGCGAAGCGTGAGAAGCGTACCCTCCCCCATCCTGCTCACGCGGGGTCGCAGGCTATCACCCGCCAGTGCATCGCGGACGCTATTCGGCAAGAGCGGGGTCGACGCCAGCCATTCAGCGCTATCCATATGGGTATAGTTCAGATGTAGCCAGCAAGGATGTTCACTATCAATCTCATCGTTATCCTCCAGCGGCCGCGCGCCGCCACGACCATCGAACACCCACGCAAAAACTGCGTCAGGAACGTTAAGTTCAGACCCTTTAATGCTCTCCACAACGCCTCCACCTTTTTAATCTCTTACGCTGTCAGTCTAGCCTTCGTCGAGGCTTAAGCAACAAATATGTACCGCATCGCGCTGAATTAGCTCGGGAATTGTACATTTTTATTCATATTTCAGAAGACAGGTAAAGACAACGAGGTGAACGGTGCAACCCGCCGGGAGGTGATATAAAAATAACGCCTGGCATGCCAGGCGTTATTTTACCGTCACGCTGTGTGTCGGGGTCGATGCTGGAACGACAGCGAGCCAGGCAGAGAAGACGAGGGACCCTCTGTCTGATAACCATTATCAAGTCTGAAATTACGTGTCCGCGTCTGCAGCTCAATCACCTGATTACGCAACACATCAGACGATCCGTTAAGCTCTTCCGCCATCGCAACATTGCTCTGCGTGACCCGTTCCAGTTCAGACAACGCCAGCGTAATTTGCGAAATACCTTTTTCCTGTTCTGATGTCGATGCAGAAATATCATCCATCAACCGGCTGACGTTGCCTGAACCGGCCACTATTTCATGCATGTTTTTTTCCGCTTCTGACACAACGGTAACCCCCTGAGTCACGTTATTGCTGGTGACTTCAATCAGCGTTTTAATGTTCTTTGCGGCTTCAGCGCTGCGGTGTGCCAGGTTTCTGACCTCCTCCGCCACCACGGAGAACCCTTTTCCGTGGTCACCCGCCCTCGCCGCCTCTACGGCCGCATTAAGCGCCAGGATATTCGTCTGAAAGGCAATCCCGTCAATAAGCGTGATAATTTCTGTCATTTGTTGCGCGCACTCGGTAATCGACGCCATGTTGGTGGCGACTTGCCCCATCAGTTCTCCCCCTTTGCGCGCCTGCATCGTTGCCACGTTTGCCTGTTCACTGGCCTGACGGGTATTATCGGCATTATTTTTTGTGCTCGCCGCCATCTGTTCCATGCTGGCAGCCGTTTGCACCAATGACGCGGACTGCTGCTCTGTTTTCACGGACAGCTGTGCGCTTCGGGTAGAGAGTTGCTCTGATAGCGTCATGGCGGTTTGCGACGACGCTCTGATTTCCCGTACCAGCGTAGCGATATTGCTTGATAAGGCATTAATACCGGGGATCAAACGGCCCGCACAGTTATTACCAAATTCAGGGATCGACACACCAAGATTACCCGAAGTCACCTCTTCAATACTTTTTTTCACGGTATTGATCGGTACCACAAGATATTTTGTCATGTAGCACCAGAGTAAAAATAAAGCAAAAAAATTTATCCCTGCGACTGAAATAAATAGCATCCTGCCTTGTGATAATAAAAAAATTAACACTGTATCCATCAAAAACACACATAAAAGAAAACAGGAGATGAATGTCCTGACGCTCATATTTTTTAGCATGTTTATTCCTGAGGTTTTATATTTTTGTCGGCATTAAGGTTTATAGCATTCACCTTGCATTTTTTCCTCATGATCCCTGCGAGTTTTGTGTTTCGCCGTTAGTCGTTGAAGATTTCACTTAAGTCAGAGAAAAAGCGTGTATTAGTGGAAATGTTGCCACAGGAGTGCTGTCATACTGGTTTCCGACCGCCTTAAGGGATACCATCACCACCGGTGAGACGGTATGTTCACCCTCATATTTAAGGAGCATTGCTGTAATTTTTCGCCTTTGTGTAGCATTGCTTAACAGGTTAAAGGAGAGGATATATTTTATATTTTAATTGCCTGTTAAAATTTTAATATGACTGGTCATTTAATAACTAATATTGTCTGGACGAGCGTGTACCTTACCCGATACAGGACATGCCCGGCAGGTGAAATCGGTAACCTTTTTTGGCGTGGGATTGCATAATGCTCAATGTATCGTGGGACCCAGTGTTAATAGCCATCTCTTATCTGGTGGCGTTTATCGCCTCGTTTGTGGCATTAGACAGCGCAGGAAAAATTTCCCTTTCCAGCCGGAAGGTCGCCATGTTCTGGCGTGTTGCCGGAGGGATAACGCTGGGCATTGGGATCTGGTCGATGCATTTCATCGGCATGCTGGCGATGAAAATGCCGATGATCATGAGCTACCACCTTTGGTTAACGCTTCTCTCGCTGGGTGTCGCGGTACTGACTTCCACTCTCGCGATTCATATTGTCATTCCGGGCAATTCCCTGTCCTCCTTACGGCTGATACTTGCCACGCTGATCCTCAGTGCTGGTGTGGTGTCGATGCACTATATTGGCATGGCCGCGTTGATGCTGAACGGAGGCATTATCTGGGACTGGAACATTGTCGGCTTGTCGGTGTTGATTGCTGTCATCGCATCCGGCGCGGCGCTGTGGCTGGCCTTCCATCTGCGGGATAAGCGTAAAGGGATCTTTGTGAATCGTCTTCTTGCCGCCCTGGTGATGGGCGCGGCAATTAGCGCGATGCACTATACCGGCATGAATGCTGCTCATTTTCATGAAATGGAACATACCCTGCCAGGCGGTATCAGTGAGTTGGGATTATCCATCTGGGTTTCGGTAACCACGCTATGCCTGCTCGGCGTCATGTTAATTATGTCGCTCATTGACTCCCACTGGCGTACCAACCGGCTGACGGATAATCTCCGCCAGCTCAACCGTCAACTGGAGCTACAGGCCCGTTTTGATGCGCTCACCGGTCTTGCTAACCGTCACCAGATGGATCTTCGCCTGCAGGACTGCCTGCACAGCGCGCTGCTCAGTAAGAAGCAATTTGCCGTGATTTTCCTCGACGTTGATCATTTCAAACGCGTCAATGATACCTGGGGCCACCACGTCGGGGATGAGCTGTTAATCAACGTTGCACAACGCATCACTGCGCGACTCACCCGCGAAATGACGCTGGCAAGACTGGGAGGCGATGCCTTCATTTTACTGGTTCCTGAGTGCGATGACGATAAACTCAACGCTCTGCTCTCGGCGTTACTCGACGATATGCGCCGACCTCTTTCCCTCTGTGGCCACACGCTGAACAGCACGCTCAGCGCAGGGGTAAGCCTCTATCCCCAGCATGGTGAAACGCTGCATGAGCTGAAGCTGAAAGCTGATGCGGCAATGCGTCACATTAAGGAGGAAGGCCGTAACGGCTGGGCTATCTATCGGTCAGAAATGTCGACGGAAGCGCCGGCAAAACCCGGTTTTTTACAGGAGCTTTCTCAGGCGCTTGAACGCGACCAGTTTGAGCTGTGGTATCAGCCGACCTGGCTTGCTGAACACAATACTATCCACGGTTTTGAGGCGCTTCTGCGCTGGCGACATCCTGAGCAAGGCGTTCTACTACCCAATCTCTTTTTACCGTCACTGGAGCAAACGGGTTTAATTATTCCGGTTGGAAACTGGGCAATTGAGGCAGCCTGCCGACAGCTTCACTTCTGGACCGAACAAGGCTTCAGTCAGTGGACATTGTCCTTTAACTTATCCCCGATACAGTTTGAGCAACCCGATATATTCCATGTTATCTCGTCCATGCTGCAAAAATATAATCTGTCCCCTTCCCGCCTTATCCTTGAAGTGACGGAGAGTACCGCGCTCAAAAATCTCGATCGCAGCATTGAGTTACTCAATACTTTCAATCGGGCCGGGATAACCGTTTCTATTGATGATTTTGGTACTGGCTACTCCAACCTGCTGATGTTGAGTGTTCTTCCGGCAAAAGAACTTAAAATCGACAAAAGCTTTGTTAGCTCAATGCTGGAAAATGAAAAAAGTCGAAAGTTAGTGGAAACGATTATTAATATCGCCCGGACAATGGAGATGAATGTCGTTGCCGAAGGGATCGAAACAGAAGAGCAACAGAGTGTCCTGACAGACCTCGGTTGTGACTATCTGCAAGGGTTCCTTTTCTCCCGCCCGTTACCCGCCGAACAGGTTCCCTGGCTGCTGTTACAAAAGAATTCAGACAAACAGATTATACCAATTGGTAAAATTCACGCGGAATCCCCCTTTATTTCACAAAAAAATCATGCCTGATGTGATTAAGTAAGGTATGTTTCAAAGAAGTCCACGTGAGTCAATTCCGCCGTGATCGTCAGGCACCCAGTGCCGATGAATAGGAATTATCTATGTCACAACATTACTTTGACGCGCTGAATTTCATTAAAACACCTGTCTGGTTGGTTTCACCTGCTTCAGAACACATTATTTTTGCAAACGCAGCCGCCACTGGCGTAATGCAGGATAAGACTCTGGAGGATATGCGCAAAGGTATCTATTCCGCAAACGCGCAACCCGTATTGTCAATGTATGTTCCTGAGCTGAAAACAGAGCAGGACATCGTCGAAGTCTGGACAGTCTGGCGCGATCAACATGAAACCACACTCAGTTGCCGCCTGTCGCTGACTCATCTTCTCCCCTATGGTGAAGTAATTGTTATTGAGGGGATCGCTCACCCGGTAGCGACAGGGCTTAAGGCCAGCCGCTCCGCGACCTACCAGCGTAAAAAACAGGGTTTTTACGCCCGTTTTTTTCTCACCAATAGCGCACCGATGCTCTTAATTGACCCGGCACGCGATGGTCAAATCGTCGATGCCAATCTGGCCGCCCTCAGCTTTTATGGCTATTCCCACGATGAAATGTGCAGCAAACATACCTGGGAAATAAACTCACTGGGCCGCGATGTTTTGCCGATCATGACTGAGATCGCCTCTCTGCCCGGGGGGCATAAGCCGCTCAATTTTATCCACCGCCTCGCCGATGGGACAACCCGTCATGTACAGACCTACGCCGGGCCTATTGAGATCTACGGTGACAAACTGATGTTGTGCATTATTCATGATATTACAGAGCAAAAACGGCTGGAGCAGGAGCTGCAACACGCCGCGTTACGGGATTCAATGACGGGGCTGCTCAATCGTCGTCAGTTCTACATGATCACGGAGCAAACCAATCCTGATCATCTCCCCGCGCAGCAACAATTTAGCCTGCTGCTGGTCGACACCGATCATTTTAAAAATATCAACGACGTCTTTGGTCACCTCAAGGGCGACGAAGTGCTTATCTCGCTCTCCCGTATGCTGGAATCCTGCAGTCGTAAAGACGATCTGGTGTTTCGCTGGGGCGGCGAAGAGTTCGTGATCCTGTTGCCGCGGACATCACTCGAAACCGCCATGCAAATCGCCGAAACGATCCGTGCCGCCGTGGCTCGCATAACCATTCCGGGTTTACCGCGATTTACGGTCAGTATCGGCGTTGCGCGGCACAACCAGGGCGAAAGTATCGACGAGTTGTTTAAACGCGTGGATGATGCTCTTTACCGCGCCAAGAATGATGGCCGCAATAAAGTGCTGGCTGCGTGATGCTGGAGTATCAGACAAAGCCCCGCTACAATGCCCACCTCAAAGAAACAGCTTTCAGGTGGGTAGACCTGCAATGGGAAAAACAGAAATAATACTCATCTTAATTATTTTAAGCCTTATTATATTTGGCTTTTGGGTTATCTTTAGCGGTGAGATTTGGTACCTTGTTGAATACCTCGAGAACAGCATATACCCCACCATAGATGCACCCTGACGCACGTTTAATACCTTGTTTCACCTACCGAATTTGTCAGGTGTCTGTCCCTGCGACGGATGCGTAAAATGTGCGCCGTTAGCCGCCGTCATGGCGGGTAACGAATCAATATATCATTTGCTTATTTCGCCCGTTCTCTGACGGGCTTTTTTTATTTTCGGCAACCTCGCTACACCAGGCTATATCTTAAACACCACTATTCATAAAGGAATAATAATGATGGGTAAGAAAATCCTGATGTTGGTTGGCGATTACGCTGAAGATTACGAAACAATGGTGCCGTTTCAGGCATTGCAGATGATTGGTCATCAGGTTGATGCCGTCTGTCCTGATAAACACAAAGGCGACTACATCATGACGGCGATCCATGACTTTGACGGAGCCCAGACCTACAGCGAAAAGCCCGGTCACCGTTTTACGCTCAACGCCGATTTTTCCGCAGTTAAAGAACAGGACTATGACGCACTGCTCATCCCGGGAGGACGAGCGCCTGAATATCTGCGGTTGAATGATGACGTGCTGAAACTGGTACGGGCCTTTGACGCGGTGCGTAAACCCATTGCCGCCGTTTGCCACGGCCCTCAACTGTTAGCCGCCGCCGGTGTACTCAAAGGTCGCACCTGTAGTGCCTACCCGGCCTGTGCGCCAGAAGTCCGGCTCAGCGGCGGACACTACGCCAGTGTTGGTATCGATCAGGCACATGTTGACGGCAACCTGGTCACCGCCCCCGCCTGGCCTGCACACCCGCAATGGTTAGCAAAATTTGCCGAACTGTTACGGTAGAAAAACAATGCTGGCGCTAACATTGCGCCAGCACTGGGTTTAACGGTATCAGTGCTTCTCTATATACATCGTACGGCTATACGCCACATCTTCCGGGTTAGTAATCGGGTAGCCTTTGACCCACGGTTTAATCAGACGGCCATTGGTGTACTGATAAATAGGGGCAATCGGTGCTTTCTCAGCCAGAATTTTCTCGGCCTTGTTGTAGTCTGCATTGCGCGCTTTTTCCGTAGTTTCAAGCGTTGCCTGGTTGATAATCTTATCGTACGCCGGGTCGTTGAAACGGGAAATATTACCGCTGTGGGTTGAGGTCAACAGCGACAGGAAAGTCGACGGCTCATTGTAATCGCCCACCCATGACGCACGGATCACGTCAAAATTGCCGGTGTTGCGGCTATCAATGTAGGTTTTCCACTCCTGGTTTTGCAGTTTGACGTCAACGCCCAGGTTTTTCTTCCACATGGATGCCACGGCGATAGCAATTTTCTGGTGGTTTTCCGAGGTGTTATACAACAGGGTCAGCGTCAGCGGGCGCTGAGGACCGTAACCGGCGGCCTGTAACAACATTTTGGCTTGTGCATTGAGCTCTTGCTGCGACATCTGTTCAAACGGAGAAGCCTCTGGCGTGAAGCCCGCCGTCACGTCAGGCGTAAAGTGCCATGCCGGTTTTTCGCCCGTGCCCAACACCTTCTCCGCCATAATCCGGCGATCGATAGTCATACTCAACGCCAGACGCACGCGGGCATCAGCCGTTGGGCCTTTTTGCGTGTTGAACGCATAGTAATAGGTACCCAGCTGTGGTGGCGTATACACCTGCCCAGGAATGTCTTTAAGTAACTTTTGGTACATGTTTTTCGGGAACGATTCGGTAATATCAATATCACCCGCCAGATAGCGTTTGGTTGCTGAAGATTCCTGGTTAATCGGTATGAAGGTCACTTTTTGCAGTACGGTTTTGGCGTTATCCCAGTAGTGGGTATTGGGTTCCACCACCAGTTTTTCATTCACCACGCGATCTTTCAGAACGTACGCACCGTTACCGACCAGCGCGCCCGGGCGCGTCCACTCTTTACCGCTCTCAACGTTGGCTTTCTGAACCGGATAAAACGCAAAGTTTGCCGTCAGGTTGCTGAACCACGGCAGCGGTTTATCCAGCTGGACACGTAGCGTTCTGCTATCAACAGCCGTCACGCCAAGCGTATCCGGTGCTGCTTTTCCGTCAATAATTGCCTGAGCGTTATTGATGCCTGCCAGCGCAGCAAACCAGGCAAACGGTGAGGTGGTTTTTGGGTCAACCAGACGCTGCCAGCTGTAGACAAAATCCTGAGCGGTGACAGGAGTACCGTCAGACCATTTCGCGTTGTCACGTAAGGTGAACGTCCAGATTCGGTTATCGTTACTCTGCCAGCGTGTTGCCACGCCCGGGGTTAGCTCCCCTTTATCATTCTGATTGACCAGCCCTTCATAAAGGTCGCGAATCACCTGAATCTCTGGCAACCCCACGGCTTTTGCCGGATCGAGCGAAGCCGGTTCATCTTTGATGTGTCTTACCAGCTCCTGTTTTTGCGCCAGGATCGTGCCCGATGGCACGTCAGCGGCGTAAGACAGTGAAGATAGCCCGCACAGGCATAGCGCAGAGAAGAGCAGCGAAACAGGATGCTTCATAAGATCCCCTTTAAAAAATCGGTAATACGCAGATGCGTAATTATTTGTTTTGAAACAGCGGAATGCAAATACCTTAAACCGTAAAGCGGATATCTGGCAATGTTCTGCTGACACGGAAACTATTTGATTAACCGCGTGTTTTGCACAACACTGCCAGTAGTAACTTCTTTATCAGGATCTCCTATGGCTTTCACCCGACCCAGGATGGAACGTGGCGCTTTCCCGCCAGGCACTGAACATTATGGACGCTCATTTTTAGGCGCGCCGCTGATCTGGTTTCCGGCCCCGGAGGCCGATCGCAACAGTGGATTGATCATAGCCGGAACCCACGGAGACGAGAACTCATCCATCGTCACCCTTTCCTGCGCACTACGAACGCTCGCACCAGCGTTACGTCGACACCACGTTATTTTGACCGTGAACCCGGATGGCTGCCAGCTTGGGCTACGGGCAAATGCGAGGGGGATCGACTTAAACCGTAATTTCCCGGCGGCGAACTGGCGTGCCGGAGAAACCGTGTACCGCTGGAACAGCTCAGCGGAAGAGCGCGACGTCGTGTTACTGACGGGAGATAAGCCTGGTTCTGAACCTGAGACACAAGCGCTCTGCCAGTTAATTCATCGGATCCACCCGGCCTGGGTTGTCTCCTTCCACGACCCGTTGGCCTGTATTGAAGATCCGCGCCACACCGTACTGGGCCAGTGGCTGGCGAACGCATTCGCCCTTCCACTTGTCACCAGCGTCGGCTATGAAACACCCGGTTCATTTGGTAGCTGGTGCGCCGACCTGAATTTACACTGCATCACTGCGGAATTCCCGCCGATCTCATCCGATGAAGCCAGCGAAAAATACCTGAAAGCAATGGTGGAGCTGCTGCGCTGGCAGCCTCAGAGATGAAGCTGCCCGGAGGTAAAGCTCAGGGCTGGCGAGACGTCAACCGCCAGCCAGGTTGGGCCATCCAGATCGGCAAAACGCACCTGTGGCGCGAGGGGTAATGCGGCCCCGATCGCCCTGGATGTACACAACATACAGCCCAGCATTAAACCAAACCCCTGCACCTGTGCCTCTTTAGCCAGCGCCAGCGCTTCTGTTAAGCCACCGGTTTTGTCGAGCTTAATATTCACCATCTCATAACGCCCCTTGAGTTGTGCCAGACTGTCGCGGGTGTGACAGCTTTCATCCGCACAAATGGGCAGAGGATGGATGAAATTCTCCAGCGCGGCATCGTCATTTGCCGGTAAAGGCTGCTCCAGCATGGCAACGTTCAGATCGGCCAACAGCTGGCAGCGCGCCGCCAGTCCCTCGCTGTGCCATGACTCGTTGGCATCGACAATGAGCGTGGCCTCTGGCACAGCCGCGCGAATGGCAACCATCCGTTCACTGATTAAGCGGTCGTCGAGTTTAACTTTTAGCAACGTCGCGCCAGACGCATACAGTGCCTTCGCACTGGCCGCCATTTGTTCAGGCTCACCAATCACCACCGTTTGTGCAGTGATAATCGTCTCCGGCAGCGTAACGCCCAGTAATGCAGGCAACGATACCCGTTGTTTAGCCGCCTCCAGGCTCCATAAAGCGCAGTCGATAGCGTTACGCGCTGCGCCCGCGGGTAACCGCTGCTGTAACGCCTCGCGAGAAAGCCCTTTTTGCAGGTCTGGCACCAGCGTCATGATATGCGCCATCACCGATGCAAGACTCTCTCCGTACCGGGGGTATGGGGTGCATTCACCCACACCTTTGATGCCCTCTTCTTCTATCTCGACCACCACCACGCAGGCTTCGCTTCGACTGCCTCGGGAGATCACAAACGGGGTATGCAATGGCCAGGCTTCTTCATAGACCTTAACGCTTCTCATCACTGACTCCTTGCAACGCCGAAAGGCAAAAAAATTGGTTTGCCGTGTTATCCGCTGATGGCATACACTAGCCCCGACGTTAACTATATGTAAACAGGAAGATATCTATGTCACAACTCGTTCATTTCCAGGGCAACCCTGTTGCTGTCGCAGGTTCCATTCCGCAGTCTGGTAGCAAAGCGCAGCCTTTCACTCTGGTGGCTAAAGATCTGTCTGACGTCACGCTGGGCCAGTTTGCTGGCAAGCGCAAAGTCCTGAACATTTTCCCAAGCATCGATACCGGCGTTTGTGCCGCATCCGTGCGTAAATTCAACCAGCTGGCGACTGAAATGGACAACACCGTTGTGCTGTGCATTTCTGCTGACCTGCCGTTTGCCCAGTCTCGCTTCTGCGGTGCGGAAGGTCTGAGCAACGTCATTACCCTTTCCACGCTGCGCAATGCGGATTTCCTTGAGAAATACGGCGTTGGCATTGCAGAAGGTGCGCTGAAAGGCCTGGCCGCTCGCGCGGTTCTGGTTATTGATGAAAACGACAACGTGGTATTCAGCGAGCTGGTGAACGAAATCACCACCGAGCCAGACTACACCGCAGCGCTGGACGTGCTGAAAGCGTAACTGTACAGCCGTTATGTATAGCTTAGCAATATCATGAAATAAAAGGACTTATTTCTGCTTACGCTCTACAGCACGTTTGTTTTTTAAAAACCTCGCATGGCGGGGTTTTTTATTGCCTCAAAGCTGAATCGTTAAAGCGCAATTTGTTTTATTTCACATTCTTCGTGCAAGAATTGATCTAACTGTTAAATAAATTGAGATCAAAACCTCATAAAAAAGGTTAAAAAATCGAAATTTCTCTTCAGGTGAGCCGCATCACATTTCCTTTTACGTCTAATCATTAGATTTCTTTACGAAAGAAAATAATCGTTTCAGCAAAAAGGATAAAAAATGAAAATAAAACTGGCTTTGACGGTACTTGCGGTGCTGATTTCAGGCAATGTGGCAGCTAAAACCTGGGTGCTGACAAGTGCTGAAGATAGCGTAGACAAAGGAAACTGGCAGATTTCAAGCGATCAGCTGAAGGTTAAAGATCAGCATTTCAGCATTGAGCAAAAAGTGCTGCACGGTGGTAAGCAGGAAGGCAGCAAAATCATCGTCATTAGCAGTAAAAATGGCCTGACTATTACGTTAAGCCCGACGCGTGGGATGAATCTTCTACGTGTTGAAGGTTTTGGCACAAAAATGGGGTGGGATTCTCCGGTGAAAGAGGTGGTTAATCCGGCCTTCATTAACCTGGAAAGCCGCAATGGACTCGGCTGGCTGGAAGGTTTCAACGAGATGATGGTTCGCTGTGGCTATGAATGGACGGGCCACCCTGTCACGGCTGATGGGCAAATTTATACGCTGCACGGTAAGGCGGGAAATACGCCAGTGTCACTGGTGGAGGTGGACGTTGCTGATACCGCACCGCACGAAATTCGCATTCGCGGCTTGATCAAAGAGAGCACGTTTAAGAAAGCAGATTTGCAGACGATGACCGAACTGCGCTACGTGCCCGGCAGCAACCGTTTCAGCCTGCATGATGTTTTAACTAACCATGCAGATTATCCCCATGATTATCAAATTATCTACCACAGCAACTTTGGTACACCAATCCTTGAAGCCGGCGCACGCTTCCTGGCTCCAGCGGCAAGCATCAGTCCGTTCAACGACTACGCCAAAGCTGGCCTGGACACCTGGCAAACCTACGCCGGCCCGACCAAAGGCTTCGATGAAATGGTCTTCAATATCAAACCGCTGGCTGATGAAAACCATGAAACCCTCGCAGCAGTGGTCAATAAGGCAGGTGATAAAGGTGCATCAATCCAGTTCGATACTCGCCAGCTCCCGGTACTGACCTTATGGAAAAATACCGACACGCTGAAACAGGGTTATGTCACGGGTATTGAGCCTGGCACCAGCTATGCCTACCCCGTCACCATAGAACGCGAGCAGAAGCGCGTTAAGCAGCTGCAGCCCGGGGCCAGTACCCAGTTTGATCTGACCTACACCCTGCTCTCAAATCATGACCAGGTGAAAGAAGTGGAGAACAGGATTGCGAAGATTCAGGGAGAAACAAAGGTCGACGTCAGTGCAACGCCTCTGGCGAAGGAATAAGTGCTGTCAGGACGACAGCACGCTATAGAAGCAAAAGTAAAAGCCTCTTTACAGAGGCTTTTTATCGTTATTCGTCACCCTTCTTCTGGTTCAGACCATACTCACGCAATTTATTTGCAATCGCGGTATGCGATACCCCAAGACGTTTAGCCAGCTTGCGGGTACTTGGATAGCTACGATAAAGCTGCGTCAGCACCGAACGTTCAAAACGGCTGGTGATATCATCCAGCGAGCCTTCCATCGCCTCTTCCCCCACCGACACCGTCCCGGTGTCGTAATCCGGTAACAGGATGTCCTGCGGCCGCAGTTCGTACCCTTCCAACTGAGTCAATGCACGATAAACGGCGTTTTTCAGCTGACGAATATTGCCCGGCCAGCCGTAGCGCGTCAGCACCGTGCCCAGGTCCGCAGAGAGCTTCGGACGCGGTACGCCCTGTTCATCGGCGAAACGGGCCACAAACAGCTCTGTCAGCGGCATGATGTCCTGCGGACAATCGCGCAGCGGCGGGATATTCAGCGTCAGTACGTTCAGGCGATAATAGAGATCCTCGCGGAACACGCCCTTTTGCACCAGCTCCACCAGATTTTTCTGGGTGACGCAGATCACGCGCACATCCACATGTACCTCATGGTCTTCCCCTACGCGGCGGAATGTCCCGTCGTTCAGGAAGCGCAGCAGTTTGGCCTGCATACGTGGCGACATTTCGCCAATTTCGTCCAGCAGTACCGAACCACCGTTCGCCTGCTCGAAGAATCCTTTTTTACCTTCTGGCGCATGGCCGAACAGTTCGCTTTCAACGGCATCTTCAGGGATGGACGCACAGTTGAGTGCCAGATACGGTTTCGCCGCTCGCGGGCTGGCAAGATGCACGGCGTGAGCCAGCAGGTCTTTCCCGGTGCCCGTATCGCCGGTAATCAGTAGAGGCGCGGTTAAGTTGGCGAGCTTGCGTGCCTGATCGACCACATGGCGCATTTTCGGGCTAACCGCAATAATCTGGCTGAACGCACCGACATCCTGGCTGGAGAGATTTTGCAGCTGGCGACCCATACGAACGGTAGAACGCAGCATGATCACCGCCCCGGTCAGAACGAGGGTATTATTTTCCCCTTTCAGGTACACCGGCGTTATCTCCATCAGGAAATTCTGTCCGTTTATGACCACATGTTCGCTATGCGTGTTCTGCGGGCTGCTCTCCAGCCAGCGCAGGAAGTTAAAACCTGGGATCAACTGTGAGGCGTGATGGTTGCTGAGCTTCTCCTGGCCCTGCGCGAAGAGCTGGCAACTGGCCTGGTTGACGCGCTCAACTTTACTTTTCAGATCCAGAGACAGGAAAGGCTCCGGCATCGCTTCCAGTAAGGCACTCAGCGCCAGATGCTCACGCTCTGATGGCATCCAGGGAATGGTGCGTACATCCGTAACGCCAGCGATACGGCGGATTTCCGCCATCAGGCTACTGAAGGTATTAAATTCAATTTCGGCAAAATTGAGGTAAATTCGCCCGACAGGATCGATCTCAATGCCACGTAAATCAATGCTACGCAAAACAAGAAGATCGAGTAACTCGCGGGTCAGACCGAGACGGTCTTCACAAAAGACTTCCAGACGCATGGGAAATTCACCGTTTAAGCCAATAACATTAAAATGATATGTCAGATCACGGTGATCCGGAAGATGGCTGTCAACAAATATTGACAGCCAGCACGAATAGTGAACAAACCTCTTACTGAGTGGGTTTTTTATTGAGCGTTTCTTTAAGCTGGCCGATTAACTCACGGCGGAAATCGCCCAACCGTGGCTTATCGTCGTCAATCCACGGTAGCGGACGGCAGACTTCCATCGCTTTAATACCCAGGCGCGCAGTCAGTAAACCGGCACCAATCCCCTGTGCAGCGCGTGCCGAAAGCCGCGCGGCCAGATCCTGCGACATCCAGTCCATCCCCACTTCGCGTACCAGTTCGCTGGCACCGGCAAAGGCGATATTCAGTAAGACCAGCTTAAACAACCTCAGGCGGCTGTAATAACCCAGCTCAATACCGTAAAGATTCGCGATGCGGTTAATCAGGCGCAGGTTACGCCAGGCGATAAACGCCATGTCCACCAGCGCCAGCGGGCTGACGGCAATCATCAACGTGGATTCTGCCGCCGAACGGCTAATTTCACGTCGCGCCTGCGCATCCAGCACGGGTTGTACCATGTGGGAATAAAGCGTCACCACTTCCCGGTCATTCTGGGTTTCATGGATGGCGGCATACCAGCGCTGAAGCGCCGGATGTGACTGGTCTATCCCGGCCTGAGTGGCCAGTTTTTCACAGAAAGCACGGCCTTTTCCCGTGCCGTGGCTGTGCAGCAGATCCCGGGCTTCATCACGTTCATGCGCGCGTTGTCGCAAACGCCACAGGCGACGCCACTCGGTGGCAACCGACCCGACACCAGCCCCCACAATCAGCGCCCCCGCGGCACAACCGCCCATCGCCACCCAGTCCTGAGTTTGCCAGGCGTTGATAGTCCACTGCACGCCCTGTCCAATCACGCTAACACCAAACAGCGCCAGCCCTGCGCCCACCATCTTGCGCCAGAGACTGCGTTTTGGGCGCAGCGCAGCTTCAATGACAGCTTCTGCCTGACCTTCCTCGACACCCCGTTCTTCGGTCAGTGCCGGTGCAAAATTATCCGCCTGCGGGCCGCTGAACGTCTGCGCCGTTTTAAACGCCTCTTGCTGCTCCTGTTCAAGCGTCCCGGTAAAGTCAATGCGCGGTTTTAACGGTTCCGTCATCGCAATTTATCTCCAATCAAAAACTCCAGCGCCGCATCCAGACGAATGTGCGGCAACGGCTGGTCAACGTTCATGGCCTGCGGGCGGAATGCTTCAAACTGGAAACCCTGGTTTTGCCAGAATGCCTGTCCCGGCAGGCGCGCGGGCACTTCACCCGGATAGACGGTGAGCGGTTCACCATCACTCAGTCGGTTACCCCGCAATGCCGGAATTTTCTCGCCGTTGAGGTCAATCAGCCCCCCCTGCGTTGCCTGTACGGAAGCCAGCCCGAGGCAGTCCATACTGATCCCTTCGAATGCCGCGTTTTGCCACGCATCCTGCACCAGTTGCTGCAACAGCGACACCATATTGGCATGTTGATCGACCGTCACGTGGTCAGCTTTAGTCGCCGCAAACAGCAGTTTGTCGATCACCGGTGAAAACAGGCGGCGGAACAACGTGCGCTGCCCGTAGTGAAAACTTTGCATCAGCTGTGTCAGCGCCAGGCGCATATCGTTGAACGCCTGCGGCCCGCTGTTGAGCGGCTGTAGGCAGTCCACCAGCACAATCTGACGATCGAAACGTAAAAAGTAATTTTTATAGAACCCCTTCACCACTTTTTCACAGTAATAATTGTAACGCTCGCGCAGCATTCCGGCGTTAGTGTGCTTATCCGCCTGTGCCTGCTTTGATTCTCCGATGGCATCCACGTCCGGCCACGGGAAAAACTGGAGTGCAGGCGCACCCGCCAGATCCCCTGGCAGGACAAAACGCCCCGGCTGGATGAAATGCAACCCTTCCTGCTTACACTGGTGCAAATAATCCGTCCAGGCTTCGGCAATGGCTGCCAGCCGGTTTTCATCCGCAGGAGCAAGCGGATCTAAGCCTTCGCACAGCGTCCGCCATTTCGCCGACCACTCGGCACGGTGACCCTGTAACAAACCGGTCATCTGTCGGGACCAGGTGAGGTAATCCTGTGCCAGCATAGGTAAATCGAGCAGCCATTCGCCGGGGTAATCCACGATTTCAAGATACAGCGTAGAAGTGTCTTTAAAATGGCGTATCAGCGATTCACTGGAGCGAAAACGCAGCGCCAGACGAATTTCACTCACCCCACGGGTAGGCGTCGGCCAGGTCGGTGGTTCACCGTACAGCTGCGCCAGCCCTTCGTCATAGGTAAAACGTGGAATACCAAAATCACGCTGTGGTACACGCTTAACGCCCAGCAGACGTTCTTCCCGCACGGCGCTCAACAGCGGTAATCGCGCCCCGGTGTGCAGGTTAAGTAACTGGTTCACCATTGCGGTGATGAACGCCGTTTTACCGCTACGGCTCAGCCCCGTCACGGCCAGACGCAGATGACGGTCAACGCCACGGTTCACCAGTGAATTGAGTTCGTTTTTAAGTCGCTTCATCGCCGTCCTTTTTGCCTGAAGGCGTTTGTATTCTTAAAAATATGATATGGGGGCAACATGAAAGGAATAAAACCTTGCAGCAAAACGGCACGCGCATCAGCGTACCGTATGAACGTTATTTCAGTTTTCCCGAGAGGCGTCCGGCCAGCGTTCTCAACAGCGGCTCCAGCGCCACCGCCAGCAACATTCTGACCGGCTTACGCGCAACAGATTTGACCGCCCAGCCCGCCACACCTGCCGGGCCGAAACGTAATGCCGTCAGCAGAACCAGTTTACCTGCGATTTTCAGGCCGGGTTTTATCTTCTGACCAGCCTGTTGCCAGTTTCGATTCATTAATGCTCTCTCTTAAAGCTGACGAAAACGGCTTCTCAGCGTAAAGGTATCTGACGTGACATAACGTTCCATTTCACGTAAACGCTTCTCGCCTGCGGCCAGTTCAGCGTCCACTTCATTCAGAATGTCATTACTGGTTGGCGCACCTTCAGCCGCCAGCTCCCCTTCCGGCATCGGGTCGAGCACAAACGCCAGAATGATGTACGCCACCAGGGTGATGAACCCCAGACCAAAGAAAATGGATAACACCGCGACCACCCGCACCAGTTTCACCGGGACGTCGAGATAATGCGCCAGCCCGGCGCAAACACCGCGAACCATGCCAAGCTGAGGGATCCGCCACAGTTTCTTATTCAGGTTCAGTCCAGACATTAACGATCCCTCCAGTTCGGGTGTTCCGCATCCAGGATTGCTTCCAGCGCCTGAATACGGTCGCGCATCTTATTCGCCTGATCGGACAACTGCACCAGACGTTGTTGCTCACTCTGGGAAAGGTCGCCGCGTGAAGAACGGTTGCTGTAGTGCAGCCATAACCAAATCGGCAGAACAAACAGCACGAAAATGGTCAGGGGAATAGCCAGAAAAAGCGCGCTCATGTGTACTCCTTGTCTTACCATGTGTGGCGGCACACTCGGGTGCCGCACGAAATATTATTGGTTGTCTTGTTTCATTTTGGCTTTCAGTGCCGCCAGTTGCTCGCTGATTTCGTCGTCAGCTTTCAGGTCGGCAAACTGCTGATCCAGCGATTTTTGCTTACCAATACTGTGGCTTTCTGCTTCCGCTTCCATCTGGTCGATACGGCGTTCAAATGATTCAAAACGCGCCATTGCTTCATCCAGCTTGCCGCTGTCCAGCTGACGGCGAACATCGCGGGAGGAACTGGCAGCCTGGTGGCGAAGTGCCAGTGCCTGTTGGCGTGCACGGGTTTCGCTCAGCTTGTTCTCAAGCTCGCCAATCTCTTTCTTCATCCGCGTCAGCGTATCATCCACCAGCGTCACTTCATGTTCCAGCGCGGCGACCATATCCGCAAGCTTCTGTTTTTCAATCAGTGCAGCGCGAGCCAGGTCTTCTTTATCTTTACGCAGCGCCAGTTCGGCCTTTTCCTGCCACTCGTTAAGCTGGGTGGTGGCCTGCTCAATGCGGCGCGTTAACTGTTTTTTCTCAGCCAGCGCACGGGCGGAGGTTGAACGCACTTCAACCAGCGTATCTTCCATTTCCTGAATCATCAGACGTACCAGCTTCTGCGGATCTTCCGCTTTCTCAAGCAGTGAGTTGATGTTGGCGTTCACGATGTCGGCAAAACGAGAAAAAATACCCATAATTCAATCCTCACATTTCTGTTATCGGGCAATGCCCTGCTGAACAGATAATACAATTTGCATGCCAACTTTTTATCTTGTTGTTTTTTATGGTTATGGTTGATTTTTCATCGCCACCACACTACATTCACCTGGTGAATATCGCTAATGAGTGGTGAATTTCATCATGGCTGGATACAAAGACAATTTACTCGGCGAGGCAAACAGTTTTCTCGAAGTGCTGGAACAGGTTTCCCGCCTCGCCCCGCTTAATAAACCAGTGCTGATCATCGGTGAGCGCGGTACCGGTAAGGAATTAATTGCCAACCGTCTTCACTATTTATCCGGACGCTGGGACGGGCCCTTCATTTCGCTTAACTGCGCGGCGCTGAATGAAAACCTGCTGGATACCGAACTCTTCGGCCATGAAGCCGGAGCTTTTACCGGGGCACAGAAACGCCACCCGGGCCGTTTCGAACGCGCAGACGGCGGCACCTTGTTCCTGGATGAGCTGGCAACTGCGCCCATGCTGGTGCAGGAAAAACTGCTGCGCGTGATTGAGTATGGTGAGCTGGAACGCGTCGGCGGTAGCCAGCCGCTGCAGGTTAACGTTCGTCTGGTCTGCGCTACCAATGCCAATCTGCCGGAAATGGTCGCTGAAGATAAATTCCGCGCCGACCTGCTCGACCGCCTGGCGTTTGACGTTGTCCAGCTTCCACCGCTGCGCGAACGACGCAGCGACATCATGTTGCTGGCAGAACAGTTTGCGATTCAGATGTGTCGCGAACTCGGCCTTCCGCTCTTTCCCGGGTTCAGCGACTATGCTCAGGAGACGCTGCTTGCTTACCACTGGCCGGGGAACATTCGTGAACTGAAAAACGTGGTCGAGCGTTCGGTCTACCGTCACGGTAACAGCGAAATGGAGCTGGACAACATTATTCTCGACCCTTTCCAGCGCAATGTTCAGCCGATGTCAGCAACAGCAACACCTGGCGACGCCCTAGCGTTACCGCTCGATTTACGGCAGTTCCAGCACGAACAGGAACAACAGCTGCTTGAGCAGAGCCTGAAGCAGGCGAAATATAACCAGAAACGAGCGGCTGAACTGCTGGGCCTGACCTACCATCAATTAAGGGCATTGCTCAAAAAGCATCAAATGCGCTGACAATATCAGCACTTACCCGCAGACATTTTTACGAAGCAGGCGTAAGTGCGATACACTTTGCAGATCGAATCTAAAAACCTTAAAAATTATGTAGTTCTAATTTAAAACATTTTAAAAAAATGTATTTGCATTAATATCAAAGGGTTGCTTAAACTGGATATCGGAGAATAACAGACAATAATGTACATCTTGCTGTCCCAAAAAGTACCCCCAAGTATGGTTTCGCCCCCAAATTTGCCCCCGTTTTGCGTAGATCCTTCCCGTTCAGTAACACACCACTTTACCGCCTCGCTGACTTCAGTCATCTTGACCGGACTTTAAATCATAAAGTTTCAGTGCTCACCTATTTTTCTCCCTACCCTATACTTTTAGTCTGAATACTGGAGGTTCCTATGTGTGGACGTTTTGCACAAGCCCGTGAAGAATATGGCCGATGAAGCTGAACGTGATATCGCGTATGACCCGGAACCGATTGGCCGGTACAACGTCGGCACCCGGGAATTTAATATACATTTCGTGGCTCAATGGCTGGCCTGTCAACACCCCTGTCAACGCGTCTCCCCATACCTCACGGTATGCAACGCATGACTCGGGGACCCTGTGGATTGCTGGCCCTTCAGTGGTCGGGGACTTTCACCCCTTGATCTCTACCGGCCTCCCGGCGCGCACTGTTTTTATATACAGTTACTTTAACTGAGACGCTGATCAAGATGGCTGGCTTGTTTACCGTTGCTACTTCATAGCCGCTTCGCTTCTAAACATTTATCGTTGTTGAGTTTGTGGGGTTTGTAAATTTTAGGGATGAGCGATCTGTTTGATACTATATGAGGGGATTGTCATCGGTAGATAGATGATGGACGGTATGAGTAACAACACCAACAAGACGAACATCATCGACCCCTCGATTGTTTCACCATCGTCAGTAATTAGTGCTTCATCGGCCCATAATGCATACTGCTGTCGACCGCAGAAAAAGTTGAGCCCGGGGGCTGTTATTTAAGTTTGTTGACGATTTAGCGCTCAGCGACTAAATTTACGCTCTCTTATCTATCCGGGCTCTAAGATGAACGTATCCAGCCGCTTTGTTGTCGCTCTTAATGTTGTAGTAGTCTTTTCTCTTATGGCTTCTCTCGCCATAAAGTTTGGTTGGATTTAGTGACTACACCCAACCTTTATACTTCAGGAATTTAGCAACAAATTCGGCATTAACCTCTGTCCCTGCATATAAAGCCCCATCCTTTTTTGTTATTGATGGATGCAGCTCATCAAGCCTCAGAGAAGAAGGTGTAAGACCAGCTTTGATATCTGCCAGATCTTGCTGGCTTTGCGGATTGTGGTGATTTAAGAAGTTTTGAAGCAGATCAATACCATCTATTTCGCAGTAGTTTTCCGGGAATGCTTCCTTGTAGGAGCTATTGATCAAAGCAATCTCCTCGGCTCCCTTCGTTCCTTTTGGCTCATAATCACCTGGAAACTCAGGAAGGATAACAAAGCGATTATTTCCCTTCGTCATCCTTCCCACAATAGCTTTCGCATCACGCATAATCTCTTCTGGCTGGGTTGAGTTATTTCTCCCAAGCCAAAGCAGATAGATTGATTCAGGATGCTCTGGATAGATGGTATGTCCCGTCACGTTAGCTGTAGCAACGGTGGTCATTGGATAGACATAAAGGGGTACTGGTTCTTTGAGAAAAGCAGCAGTGCTTCCATGATACCCAGTGAAAGTCACCGTTTTACCGTCCCAGTCAAGAACCCCACTCTGCCCGGCAATTTTGCAAGGGAGATGGAACCAGTCTGCTGAAGCATTTCTCCACAAACTCAAAGGCCCAGGTACATTTGGTGTAAGTGGGTTCTTAATTGCAGGATTTATTACTCCATCTGCTGGAGCATAATTGATGAAATATGCACCATTCCTTAGAGCTATACTTTCTGATGTCGCCCCGGAAAGGCCAAAATTGAAGACTCTGCATCCAGTTTCTTCAATCAACTTTGCAGAGAATGTCTGGTTGTTACCAAAGAAAGAGTGTCCCCATAAAGATATGTTAGGCTTAGTTATCAGACGGAATACACCATACCCACCAACGCAGGCCAGGGCCGAAAAACCCATCCCTACTTTCAAAAACGATCTTCTATTCATGCTTATCCTGAGCTTAGCCGGCCTGTTCGACCGACTAATTGTATCAGAAGCTTCTTGATACTTCTTTCGTTGTCCCGCTAAATCCGTTTTTGACAAATGAGATAAACTCTCCGGGAGAAACAACTGAATAGCCACAGGTTTAACAGACACCTCAGAGTCATTTAAGATGACTTAAAAGAGAGGTGCCCATGAGCGGTAAGCGTTATCCCGAAGAGTTTAAAATTGAAGTGTAAGCACACCTGTTTTAGTTCCACGCACTTTTTGAGATTTCCTGACCTGCCCCCAGGATTAGATACAACCTTCAGTTAGTAATGTCGGTTGGTTTTGCTTCATATTTCCCATTTCGCCAGTCCGCTGCAAATTCAGCTGGAGTCTGGTAATCCAGGGATGAATGTGGACGGCACTCGTTATAATCCTGCCGCCAGTCATTAATCGTTTTCCTGGCATAAACAATATTGCTGAACCAGTGCTCATTCAGGCACTCATCTCTAAATCGTCCGTTAAAACTCTCAATAAATCCGTTCTGAGTCGGCTTGCCTGGCTGGATAAGACGCAGTTCCACACCATGCTCAAAGGCCCATTGATCCAGTGCGCGACAGGTGAATTCAGGTCCCTGATCGGTTCTTATCGTAGCCGGATAACCGCGAAACAGCGCGATACTGTCCAGAATACGCGTGACCTGTACGCCTGATATCCCGAATGCGACGGTAACTGTCAGACACTCCTTCGTGAAATCATCCACGCAGGTCAGGCACTTGATCCTGCGACCGTTGGCCAGTGCGTCCATAACGAAATCCATCGACCAGGTCAGGTTCGGCGCATCCGGACGCAGAAGCGGAAACCGTTCGGTCGCCAGCCCTTTACGGTGTCGTCTGCGCTTTACGCTCAGCCCATTAAGGTGGTAAATACGGTATACCCGCTTGTGATTGACGTGAAGACCCTCCCGACGCAGTAGCTGCCAGATGCGCCGATAACCAAAGCGCCTGCGTTCAAGCACCAGCTCAGTGATACGCCCTGATAAATGTGCATCAGCAGATGGACGCTGGGTGTCATAACGGCAGGTCGACAGGGACAAACCTGTAAGCCTGCAGGCACGACGTTGCGACAGACCGGTCGCATCACACATCAACACCACGGCTTCCCGCTTCTGGTCTGTCGTCAGTACTTTCGCCCAAGAGCCACCTGAAGCGCCTCCTTATCCAGTATGGCTTCGGCAAGCAGCTTCTTGAGGCGGGCGTTCTCCTCTTCAAGGGACTTAAGTCGCTTCACCTCAGGAACTTCCATGCCGCCAAACTTCTTGCACCAGGTGTAGAAAGTGGCATCGGAAATGGCGTGCTTACGACAGAGCTCCCGGGCAGAAACCCCGGCTTCCGCTTCGCGGAGAATACTGATGATCTGTTCGTCGGAAAAACGCTTCTTCATGTGGATGTCCTCATGTGGCTTATGAAGACATTACTAACATCGGGGTGTGTTAATCAACGGGGAGCAGGTCAGGACACCTTCAACAGTAAACAACATAATGAAAGTCTTGTGTGCGATCCTCAGGCTTGCACAAAGAGATCAAATCATTACCCACGTTCCACACGAGAATGTAAAAATGCTGACGGTATCCAAAAAAGCACCAGCCCCCCCTGCTTTTTCACGAATACCAGGCACTGATTGCTGCGTTACCTAAACCACAAAGTCTGATGTGGATCTTTGCGGCGCATACAGGATTACATCACGGGGAGATTTGCGCTCTGGCATGGGATGATGTTGACCTGGAAAAAGGTGAAGTACATATAAGCCGGAATATCACGAATAAAGGTCTGTTTGTTGCGCCCAAAACAGCGGCGGTGAACGTACAGTGACGTTACTTCAGCCCGCCCTGGAAGCAATTAGAGAGCAGTTTTTGCTTACGGGGAGCAGAGAGAAAACAGAAATAACCTTTTATCACAGAGAGCACGGACTGACTGAGCATTCGGTTTGTGTTCTTCCCGGGATGCTTACATAAGAGCCTATATTTTGCACGAGGAAGCATTGGCGGCAGTTGGAAGAGAGCAGTGAAACGCTCTGGCATTCGGCGGCGTCCACCCTATCAGTCACGCCACACATATGCGTGCTGGTTGCTGTCTTCCGGGGCAAATCCGTCGTTTATTGCAAGTCAGATGGGGCATGAAAATGCTAAGATGGTTTATGAGGTATATTCAAAGTGGATAGCGGGTATGAACGCCGATCAGGTCGTAATGCTGAATGAGCGACTGCAAACGCTATTGCCCCCAGGGTGCCCTCAGGAGCAAACGGCGCTGGAAAACGTCGTTTAATATTAATAAGATAACCACTTTATAAGTAATACCTTAAAAATTATGCGTCTGGTTTTATCGTCCCTGTTTGCACTTGGCCTGTTCAGTAACATGGCCTTTGCTGCGCCCGAGCGGGCTGCGCTTCCTGATATTCGCGATAGCGGCTTCGTCTATTGCGTCAGCGGCCAGGTTGATACCTTTAACCCGCAAAAAGCGGGAAGCGGGCTGATTGTTGATACACTCGCCGCCCAGCTTTACGATCGTCTGCTTGATGTTGACCCGTATACCTATCGTCTGGTTCCTGAGCTTGCCGAAAGCTGGGAAGTGCTGGATAACGGCGCGACTTACCGTTTCCGCCTTCGCGATGATGTCGCTTTCCAGCACACGCCGTGGTTTACCCCTACGCGCAAGCTAAACGCAGATGATGTGGTCTTTACCTTCCAGCGTATCTTTAACCGTAACCATCCGTGGCATAACGTTAACGGGGGAAGCTTCCCTTATTTTGACAGTCTGCAGTTTGCCGACACCGTTAAAAGCGTACGCAAGCTGGATAACCGGACGGTTGAGTTTACCCTGGCGCGCCCGGATGCCTCTTTCCTGTGGCATCTGGCTACACACTATGCATCCGTCATGTCTGCCGAATACGCGGCTCAGTTGACCAAAAACGATCATCAGGAGTTACTTGACCGTCAGCCTGTCGGTACAGGTCCGTTCCAGGTGGCCGAATACCGCTCCGGGCAATATATTCGCCTGCAGCGCCATGAACATTTCTGGCGCGGCACCCCGCTGATGCCACAGGTGGTGGTTGATCTCGGTTCCGGCGGAACGGGACGTCTTTCGAAACTGCTGACCGGCGAATGCGACGTACTCGCCTGGCCGGCTGCCAGCCAGTTGACCATTCTGCGCGACGATCCACGCCTGCGTCTGACGTTACGTCCCGGCATGAACATCGCATATCTGGCGTTTAATACCGATAAACCACCGCTGAATAACCCTGCCGTGCGTCATGCACTGGCCCTGGCCATTAACAACCAGCGACTGATGCAGTCTATCTATTACGGTACGGCTGAAACGGCTGCCTCTATTTTACCGCGCGCCTCCTGGGCGTATGACGGTGAAGCTAAAATTACTGAATACAATCCGGCGAAAGCGCGCGAACAGCTTAAAGCACTGGGCGCAGAAAACCTGACGCTCCAGCTGTGGGTACCGACCAGTTCACAGGCGTGGAACCCAAGCCCACTCAAAACTGCCGAGCTGCTGCAGGCCGATATGGCGCAAGTCGGCGTCAAAGTGGTCATCGTACCGGTCGAGGGTCGTTTCCAGGAGGCGCGCCTGATGGATATGAATCATGACCTGACGTTAACGGGCTGGGCCACCGACAGTAATGACCCGGACAGCTTCTTCCGTCCGCTGTTGAGCTGTGCAGCCATTAACTCGCAAACAAACTATGCTCACTGGTGTAACCGCGAGTTTGACGCCGTACTGCAAAAAGCGCTCGCGTCGCAACAGCTTGCCTCACGCATCGACGCCTATGACGAAGCGCAAAACATTCTCGCCCGTGAACTGCCTGTGCTACCACTCGCCTCTTCCCTGCGTCTCCAGGCCTATCGTTACGATATTAAAGGGCTGGTACTGAGTCCGTTTGGTAACGCCTCCTTCGCGGGCGTCTCTCGCGAAAAAGAACAAGAGGTGAAAAAACCATGATTATTTTTACCTTGCGTCGACTCTTGCTGCTGCTGGTGACGCTCTTTTTCCTGACATTTGTCGGCTTTAGTCTGAGCTATTTCACCCCACACGCCCCGCTTCATGGCTCGTCGCTGTGGGACGCGTGGCTGTTCTGGTTTAACGGCCTGCTGCACTGGGATTTTGGCGTATCCAGTATCAACGGTCAGCTTATTTCAGAGCAGCTGAAAGTGGTGTTCCCGGCCACGATGGAACTGTGCATTCTGGCTTTCGGCTTTGCGCTGATGGTGGGCATTCCGGTGGGGATGCTGGCGGGGATTTATCGCAACAAATGGCAGGATAAATTCATCAGCGCCCTCGCTCTGCTCGGCTTCTCAATCCCGATCTTCTGGCTGGCGCTGCTGCTGACGCTTTTCTTCTCACTGACGATGGGCTGGCTGCCGGTTTCTGGCCGTTTTGACCTGCTTTATACAGTAAAAACGGTGACCGGGTTTGCGATTGTTGACGCGTGGCTGTCTGATTCCGTCTGGCGTCATGAAATGATCGTCAGCGCCCTGCGTCATATGGTATTACCCGTGCTGACGCTGGCTGTGGCCCCGACAACCGAAGTGATCCGCCTGATGCGGATCAGCACCATTGAGGTGTTCGATCAAAACTACGTCAAAGCCGCCGCCACGCGCGGGTTATCGCGTCTGACCATTTTGCGCCGCCATGTGCTGCACAATGCGTTGCCACCCGTTATCCCACGCCTGGGGCTACAGTTCTCAACCATGCTGACCCTGGCGATGATCACCGAGATGGTCTTTAGCTGGCCAGGCTTGGGACGCTGGATGATTAACGCCATCCGCCAGCAGGATTACGCCGCCCTCTCTGCGGGCGTGATGGTGATCGGCTCACTGGTTATTATTGTTAACGTGATTTCCGATATTTTGGGTGCAATGGCTAACCCGTTGAAGCATAAGGAATGGTATGCCCTACGATAGCGTATACAGCGAAAAACGCACGCCTGGTGCGTTACGTACAGTGTGGCGTAAATTCTATGGTGACACCACGGCAATGATCGGCCTGTATGGCTGTGCGGGTCTGGTTGTGCTTTGCATCTTTGGCTCGTGGTTTGCACCGTATGGTATTGATCAGCAGTTCCTCGGCTATCAGCTGTTGCCTCCGTCGTGGTCGCGCTACGGTGAAGTCTCCTTCTTCCTGGGAACCGACGATCTTGGCCGCGATGTGTTAAGCCGCCTGCTGAGCGGCGCAGCTCCGACGGTCGGTGGCGCATTTGTGGTGACGCTTGGGGCAACGGTTTGTGGTCTGGCGCTTGGCATTTTTGCCGGGTCGACACATGGCCTGCGCTCGGCGGTGCTGAACCATATTCTGGACACCCTGCTCTCTATTCCGTCTCTGCTGCTGGCCATTATTGTTGTGGCCTTCGCCGGGCCGCACCTGACGCATGCCATGTTCGCCGTCTGGCTGGCCATCCTGCCCCGCATCGTTCGCTCGGTGTACAGCATGGTGCACGACGAACTGGAAAAAGAGTATGTTGTCGCAGCCCGTCTGGACGGGGCGACAACGTCCAATATTTTATGGTTTGCCGTGCTGCCGAATATCGCGTCAGGTCTGGTCACCGAGATCACCCGGGCGCTGTCGATGGCAATTCTGGACATCGCCGCACTCGGTTTCCTCGATTTGGGTGCACAACTGCCGTCACCTGAATGGGGCGCAATGCTCGGCGATGCACTGGAGCTTATCTACGTTGCACCGTGGACGGTCATGTTGCCGGGAGCAGCCATTATGGTGAGCGTGCTGCTTGTCAACCTGCTGGGTGACGGTATTCGCCGTGCAATTAATGCGGGGGTGCAATAATGCCACTTCTTGATATCCGCAATCTCACTATCGAATTCAAAACCGGTGAAGGCTGGGTCAAGGCCGTCGATCGCATCAGCATTACCCTTGCAGAAGGCGAAATTCGCGGTCTGGTGGGCGAGTCTGGATCAGGAAAGAGCCTGATCGCCAAAGCCATTTGCGGCGTGGCGAAAGACAACTGGCGCGTCACCGCTGACCGCATGCGTTTTGATGATATCGACCTGCAGCGCCTCTCTCCGCGCGAGCGCCGCAAGCTGGTGGGTCATAACGTCTCTATGATTTTCCAGGAGCCACAATCCTGTCTCGACCCGTCGGAGCGCGTGGGCAAACAGCTGATGCAGAACATTCCCGGCTGGACGTACAAAGGCCGCTGGTGGCAGCGTTTCGGCTGGCGCAAACGTCGCGCCATTGAGCTGCTTCACCGCGTCGGGATCAAAGATCACAAAGACGCGATGCGCAGTTTCCCCTACGAGCTGACGGACGGTGAGTGTCAGAAGGTGATGATTGCCATTGCGCTGGCTAACCAGCCGCGTTTACTGATTGCTGATGAACCAACGAATGCGATGGAACCGACCACACAGGCGCAGATTTTCCGCCTGCTTTCACGTCTGAACCAGAACAATAACACCACCATTTTGCTGATCAGTCATGACCTGCAGATGCTCAGCAAATGGGCAGATAAAATTGATGTGATGTATTGCGGGCAGACGGTTGAAACCGCCATCAGTGAAGACCTGGTCAACACGCCGCACCACCCCTATACGCAGGCGTTGATCCGTGCGATCCCGGATTTTGGCAGTGCCATGCCGCACAAAAGCCGCCTGAACACGCTACCGGGCGCGATCCCGCTGCTGGAGTCGCTGCCAATTGGCTGCCGTCTGGGGCCACGCTGTCCGTACGCTCAGCGTAAATGTATTGAGACGCCGCGTCTGACAGGTGCCAAAAATCATCTTTACGCCTGTCATTTCCCGCTGAACATGGAGAGAGAGTGAAATGGTCGAAACTTTGCTGGAAGTCCGCAACCTGAGTAAGACCTTTCGCTACCGTACGGGGCTGTTTCACCGCCAGACCGTTGAAGCAGTGAAACCACTGAGCTTTATGCTGCGCGAAAAACAGACCCTGGCAATCATCGGCGAGAACGGTTCGGGGAAATCCACGCTGGCGAAAATGCTTGCGGGAATGGTAGAACCCACCGCTGGCGAAGTGCTGATTGACGACCATCCCCTGACATTCGGAGATTACTCTTTCCGCAGCCAGCGTATCCGCATGATATTTCAGGACCCGTCGACATCGCTCAACCCACGCCAGCGGATTTCGCAGATCCTGGACTTTCCGCTGCGGCTGAATACCAACCTGGATCCTGAGGCACGTCGTAAACGGATATTTGAAACCCTGCGTATGGTTGGGCTGCTGCCCGATCACGAAAGTTACTACCCGCATATGCTGGCTCCCGGCCAGAAGCAGCGTCTGGGGCTGGCGCGCGCGTTAATCCTGCGCCCGAAAGTGATCATCGCCGACGAGGCGCTTGCGTCGCTGGATATGTCGATGCGTTCACAGTTGATTAACCTGATGCTGGAATTGCAGGAAAAACAGGGGATCTCTTATATTTACGTCACCCAGCATCTTGGCATGATGAAACACATCAGCGACCAGGTTCTGGTCATGCATCAGGGTGAAGTTGTCGAGCGTGGAAGTACCGCAGATGTCATGGCCTCCCCGCTTCATGATCTCACCAAACGACTGATTGCCGGACATTTTGGTGAAGCATTAACCGCTGATGCATGGCGAAAAGACCGTTAACCGTGCGTCAAAAGAGTGGTCGGATTAACTAAGCACGCGACACGTGATATTATCGCCGCGTTTTAACGACGATTGTCCCATTGAGATGACGATCGCCACAACAATGAATATAAGGATCAAAGCTATGGGTTTTCTTTCCGGTAAGCGCATTCTGGTAACCGGCGTTGCCAGCAAACTGTCCATCGCATATGGCATCGCACAGGCTATGCACCGCGAAGGCGCTGAGCTGGCGTTCACCTACCAGAACGACAAGCTGAAAGGCCGTGTTGAAGAGTTTGCCGCGCAGCTGGGTTCCAGCATTGTTCTGGAATGCGACGTTGCGCAAGACGAAAGCATCGATGGCATGTTTGCTGAACTGGCAAAAGCATGGCCGAAATTCGACGGCTTCGTTCACTCCATCGGCTTCGCTCCAGGCGATCAGCTGGACGGTGACTATGTGAACGCGGTAACCCGTGAAGGCTTCAAAATCGCGCACGACATCAGCTCTTACAGCTTCGTGGCGATGGCTAAATCTTGCCGCACCATGCTGAACCCAGGTGCTGCCCTGCTGACCCTGTCCTACCTGGGCGCAGAGCGCGCAATCCCTAACTACAACGTTATGGGCCTGGCTAAAGCGTCTCTGGAAGCGAACGTACGCTACATGGCGAACGCAATGGGTCCGGAAGGCGTACGTGTTAACGGTATCTCTGCTGGCCCAATCCGCACCCTGGCGGCTTCCGGCATCAAAGATTTCCGTAAAATGCTGGCACACTGCGAAGCGGTTACCCCGATTCGCCGTACCGTTACCATCGAAGACGTGGGTAACTCTGCAGCATTCCTGTGCTCTGACCTTTCCGCAGGTATCTCCGGCGAAGTGGTTCACGTTGATGGCGGCTTCAACATCGCTGCAATGAACGAGCTGGAAATTAAATAAGCTGTCACTCTCTTCCCGTCGGGGAAGAGAGTTCTCCCTTCCCCGCCGTCCCTTCGTTATTCCGTTCTGCTATTTGTTATCACCTAACAATATTTTTCCCCTTGCTCACCTTACGCCAGGATATTGATCGCCATTTGAGATCAAGGAACGCACATGGAACAACGCCGTTTTTCCGGCAAAGGTCACTGGTATCATGAAACCCAGTCAAATCGCTCACAGTCGGATGTCCTGCCGCTGGTGCCCGAAGCCGCTAATGTCGACGACCGTTTTTTGCTCGATTTAACCCTGCCTGAAGAGATTGTCGCCGCGTGTTCTGGCTGGCTTACCCCTGCCAGAGCTTTATGCCACCTGCTGTTTCCGCGCGATACCCCAGTGAACCGTCTGCATACGTTAAGCGCCTACGACAGGCTAAGCACTGCATTAACGGTGGCCCAGGTCTGCGGCGTTCAGAGGCTATGTAACCATTACGCCGCCCTGCTTACCCCGCTTCCTGGTCCCGATTCCTCACGCGAAAGCAATCGTCGCCTGGCGCAAATTACTCAGTACGCCCGCCAGCTTGCCAGCTCACCTGACGTCATCGGCGATAAAGCCCAGAACCAGCTTGATGAGGTAGGTTTGACAACGTATGACATTGTACTTATTAACCAGATCATCGGCTTTATCGGTTTTCAGGCGCGCGTTGTCGCCGTCTTCCAGGCGTTACTCGGACACCCCGTACGCTGGTTACCGGGACATCATATCCAGCCCCATACGCTGCCCGTCCATGCCCGCACGTGGGTGTCTATTCTGCCTGTTGTTGAACTGCGCTATGCCAACGCTCATCAGTTGGATTCCCTTTCCCGCTGGCAGCCAGAGCCTGCACTTCAGGTGCTGACGCCGGTGCTTTGTCATGAGCCAGCGCTGCTCGATCTGACGGGTGAAATCCTGATAAACAGCCGCGAAGATGAATCTCCGACTCTTCTGGCGCTTTCCGCCGCTGTAGCGTTATTGACACATTCACCAGACCGTTTCAGTGCCGCGCAGTTTACTCCGCTGACGGACGAAGGGCTCCCTGCTGTACGGGCGATAAACCTGCTGGCCCAAAGCGCATTTGGAGGCTGGCTCGAACGCCTTAGCATCGCCCTTGGCAAAGAGGAATAACCGTACTAATTACCCAAAGATCCCTTGCTGTGACAGTGAGAATCGCGTAAAACTGTCAGCCGCTCAATGGCTACGAAAATAGAACATTATGTTTCAGGACAACCCGCTGCTAGCGCAGCTTAAACAGCAACTGCATTCCCAGACGCCGCGTGCAGAAGGGGTCGTAAAAGCCACGGAAAAGGGCTTTGGCTTCCTTGAAGTTGACGCGCAGAAAAGCTACTTCATTCCGCCACCGCAGATGAAGAAAGTGATGCACGGCGACCGCATCACTGCCGTTATTCATACCGAGAAGGAACGTGAATCCGCCGAGCCGGAAACATTGATCGAACCGTTCCTGACCCGTTTCGTCGGCAAGATCCACAGAAAAGACGATCGTCTTTCTATCGTTCCAGACCATCCCCTGCTGAAAGATGCCGTTCCTTGCCGCGCCGCGCGTGGTGTTGAGCATGATTTTAAAGAGGGTGACTGGGCCGTAGCAGAAATGCGCCGTCATCCTCTGAAAGGCGATCGCGGTTTCTATGCCGAACTCACGCAGTTCATCACCTTTGGCGACGACCATTTCGTGCCGTGGTGGGTGACGCTGGCACGCCATAATCTTGAAAAAGAAGCGCCAAATGGCGTCGCGACAGAGATGCAGGACGAAGGTCTGGCACGTCGCGATCTGACCGCACTGGAGTTCGTCACCATTGACAGCGCCAGCACCGAAGATATGGACGATGCGCTGTTTGCTGAAGAGAGCGCCGATGGCAAGCTGCATTTGACCGTTGCCATTGCTGACCCTACCGCGTGGATTGTCGAAGGCAGTAAGCTGGACGATGCGGCAAAAATTCGCGCGTTCACCAACTATCTGCCTGGCTTTAACATCCCGATGTTGCCGCGCGAACTGTCTGACGACCTCTGCTCGCTGCGGGCGAATGAAGTGCGTCCGGTGCTTGCCTGCCGTATGACCATCGCCGCTGATGGTACGATTGAAGACGATATCGAATTCTTTGCCGCAACCATCGAATCGAAAGCCAAACTGGCTTATGACGACGTATCAGACTGGCTGGAGAACACCGGCAGTTGGAAGCCGGACTCAGACGCCATCGCTGCACAGATCCGTCTGCTGCATCGCATCTGCCTGAACCGTGGCGAATGGCGTAAAACCCATGCGCTGGTCTTCCGCGACCGTCCGGATTATCGCTTTGTTCTGGGTGAAAAAGGTGAAGTGCTGGATATCGTGGCCGAACCGCGTCGCATTGCGAACCGCATCGTTGAAGAAGCCATGATTTCTGCCAACATCTGCGCCGCACGGGTACTGCGCGACAAACTGGGCTTCGGCATTTATAACGTCCACACGGGCTTCGATCCGGCGAATACCGAAGCACTGGCCACCCTGCTGAAAAACCACGATGTGCATGTTGACCCGGAAGAAGTTCTGACGCTGCAGGGCTTCTGCAAACTGCGCCGTGAGCTCGACGCTCAGCCGTCCGGTTTCCTGGATAGCCGCATTCGTCGGTTCCAGTCCTTTGCTGAAATCAGCACGGAACCTGGCCCGCACTTCGGCCTGGGTCTGGATGCCTACGCAACCTGGACCTCCCCGATCCGTAAGTATGGCGATATGGTTAACCACCGCCTGCTGAAAGCGATTATCAAAGGTGAAACCGTTGCGCGTCCTCAGGATGACACCACCCTGCAGATGGCCGATCGCCGCCGCCTGAACCGTATGGCAGAACGTGACGTTGGTGACTGGTTGTATGCCCGCTTCCTGAATGACAAAGCCGGTACCGAGACCCGCTTCCCTGCTGAGATCATTGATATCAGCCGTGGTGGCATGCGTGTACGCCTGGTGGATAACGGTGCTGTTGCCTTTATCCCTGCACCGTTCCTGCATGCTGTCCGCGATGAACTGACCTGTAGCCAGGAAAACGGTACCGTGCAAATCAAAGGTGAAACGGTTTATAAAGTCACTGACGTGATTGACGTAAACATTGCCGAAGTCCGCATGGAAACCCGCAGTATTATCGCGCGCCCTGTCGCCTGATAACCTGTTAAAATGTTGGCCCTTTCCATTAAGATTGGGCCAACATTTTCTGTTTTTCCCCCGCACAACGAAAACATCATTTTTTCTTACTATTTTCAATCTCCAGTCACCCAAAATCGCCAGAGTTATCTACAGTAAAAGAGTGTCGTAATGTTCGTTTACGTGAATTTTTATACGTTGAGTATCCTTTTTTACCCGAGTCGTTTTAATATAAGAAAATAGGGAAAAACAATAAGTTCACTTCGGTTTTGCCGCTCTTTTACTACGGAAAAGTCGACTGCCGATGAATATTTTTTGCGCTAACGAGCAGCCGCAGGAGAGAATATGATGGACGATCTGGAGCAGAATTTGCTGTTTCGTTACATGGGCACTCACAGCCCCTGGTGGCGACTGACAGCGGACAGCAATGCTCTGCATCTGGCCGCCAGCGAAAATACCGATGTCATTCAGGTGGTCGCACTCACTGATGAGCAAGCGGATCTTATTCGCCAGCTGACGGTTATTACTTCCAGTATCACAATGTCACTTTCTCTGTACGGGGCAGATGTCCCTGTGCATCTCGTTGGCCGTAAAATCAGTAAAAAAGAGTGGGCTGGCACGGCCTCCGCCTGGAATGACACCCCTTCTGTCGCCCGCGATCTGGTGCAGGGCCTCTCATTTGCCGAACAGGTTGTATCAGAAGCCAACTCCGTCATTGTTATCCTCGATCAGCATGGCAATATTCAGCGTTTCAACCGTCTGAGTGAAGAGTACACCGGTCTGAAAGAGCAAGAAGTCATTGGTCAGAACGTGTTTAAGCTGTTCATGAGCCGCAGCGAAGCGGCTGCGTCTAAACGTAATATTACCGGTTTCTTTCGTAACGGCAGTTCCTACGAAGTTGAGCGCTGGATCAAAACGCGCAAAGGGCAAAGATTGTTTCTGTTCAGAAACAAATTTGTGCACAGCGGCAGCGGTAAAAATGAAATTTTCCTTATCTGTTCAGGTACCGACATTACGGAAGAACGCCGTGCCCAGGAGCGCCTGCGCGTGCTGGCCAACACTGATACCATTACCGGGTTGCCAAACCGGAATGCCATTCACGAACTGATTTCTGATGCCATCGACGCCCGTGGGGAAAATCAGGTCGGCGTGGTGTACCTCGATCTGGATAACTTCAAGAAGGTCAACGATGCCTACGGGCATATGTTTGGCGACCAGTTGTTGCAGGCTGTTGCCCTCGCCATCCTCAGCTGTCTGGATGAAGGCCAGGTACTGGCGCGACTCGGCGGCGATGAGTTTATTGTCATGGCGACAGAAACGTCACAGAGCTCTCTGGAAGCGATGGCGTCGCGTATTCTGACCCGTCTGCGTCAGCCGTTCAGAATCGGTCTGATTGAAATTTACACGGGCTGTTCGCTGGGTATCGCCCTGGCTCCACAGCACGGTAACGATCGGGAAAGCGTTATCCGTAATGCGGATACCGCCATGTATACCGCAAAAGAGAATGGTCGGGGCAAGTTCTGCGTTTTCTCACCAGAAATGAACCAGCGCGTTTTTGAATATCTCTGGCTGGATACCAACCTGCGTAAGGCACTGGATAACGATCAGCTCCTGATCCACTACCAGCCTAAAGTGACCTGGCGCGGTGAAGTCAGAAGTCTTGAAGCATTGGTGCGCTGGCAGTCACCAGAGCGTGGGCTGATCCCTCCGCTGGAATTTATCTCGTATGCCGAAGAGTCCGGCCTGATTGTGCCGCTTGGTCGTTGGGTCATGCTTGACGTGGTTCGGCAGGTGGCTAAATGGCGTGACAAGGGCATTAACCTGCGCGTGGCGGTGAACGTCTCTGCGCGGCAGTTGGCCGATCAAACCATTTTCAGCGATTTAAAGCAGGCGCTTAAGGATCTGAATTTTGAATACTGCCCTGTCGACGTTGAGTTGACCGAAAGTTGTCTGATCGAAAACGAGGAGCTGGCGCTCTCTGTGATCCAGCAATTCAGCCAGCTTGGCGCACAAATTCATCTGGACGATTTTGGTACCGGGTATTCCTCCCTTTCACAGCTGGCGCGGTTCCCCATTGATGCCATCAAGCTCGACCAGTCTTTTGTCCGGGATATTCATAAGCAATCGATCTCGCAATCTTTGGTGCGGGCCATTGTGGCCGTTGCGCAGGCGTTAAACCTGCAGGTTATTGCCGAAGGTGTGGAAAGTGCAAAAGAAGACGCCTTTCTGACGAAGAACGGCGTCAACGAACGACAGGGTTTCTTGTTTGCTAAGCCAATGCCCGCTGCCGCATTCGAGCGATGGCTAAAACGTTATCAGTCGCGAAAGATGCGTTAGCTGGCTTTGCGTAATCCCGCCGCATGATGGCGGTTTTGCAGCATAACGAGGCGCTCCATATAGGCGATGTCTTTAGGTTCGAGGCAGAACGCGGCATCGACCCAGTCTTCCGTAATATCCATCAATTCGCTGCGAGGCAGTTGCAGAACGCGAGTACGGGCACGCAACATTGCCCTTACACCGTTCAGTTTCGGCAGCAGCGTATCAATAAACGTACGTACGGAGACATAGCCCTGCCCAGGTTCAAACAGCACATCCACTAACCCATGCTGTTCGTACCATTCTGCCGTATGAGACTCCCCTTTATAGATGAGTTCCTCTGCCAACTTCATGCCTGAACGACGTGCAACCAGCGAATACCCCCCCATGCCCGGGAACAGGTTAAAGGCAATTTCAGGGAAGCCTAAGCGGGCATCGCGCTGGGCCAGAACAAAATGGTGCGCCAGAGCGGCCTCAAACCCACCGCCTAACGCACTTCCTTCGACCATCGCCAGTGTGATAGCACCCGTATCAAACCCCCGTGAAGCCGCATGTACGCAATCGACACAGGCTCGGGCATACGCACGTAACGCTTCCCGACGCCCGTTCTGAATGCAGTCCACGAAAAACTGCAAGTCTCCACCTGCATTGTACATATCCGGTACGAGCGACCCGGTTACCCAAAAATCGACAACAAAACCGGATTGCCGTACCAGCCAGGAGAGGTTCATGATCTCCTCAATCAATGCATGGTTAAAACAAGGTCGTGGCTCCGCCCGCAACATCATCCAGACCGTGCGACGTTCCGCCTCATAATAGCCTGCCAGCTGAGTGAAACGTTCAGCATCGGTAAACAGCGTACAGGTAGATTGGTTAATAACTGTCATAGTCTAATTCCTCATATAAAAAAGCGCCTTGCGCGCAGTTTTAGACTAATCCACTCATTAAGCCCGCTGCATGAGAGGAGATAAAATTATCACTTTCATTTATGTAATTTAGTTATTGCATTTTTTTCCCTTCTCTTTTGAATCCATTTTCTGCATCATTGAAAATATTAACTTTTCGCGCCTGAGGTGAGATTATGGCTAACATTGATACACTAACCGTGGCACAACGTATTGATACGGTGCTGGATATACTGGTTGCAGGTGATTATCACTCTGCGATCCGTAACCTTGAGATCCTGAAATCAGAGCTTCTGGCGCAAAATGGCAGCGAAATTACAGCTGAAAACACACAGCCCAAAGCCCCGTGGGAAGTGTAATCACACCGTTTCCGACCTCGTTTCGCTTTATTAAATGGATGCTATGAATTCCCGACAACAAATTATTTTGCAGATGGTCATCGATCAGGGACGCGTGAGCGTGGTCGATCTCGCCAAAACAACAGGTGTTTCTGAAGTCACAATCCGTCAGGATCTCAATCTTCTGGAAAAACAGAGCTACCTGCGTCGTGCGCATGGCTATGCCGTCCCACTCGACAGTGAGGACGTTGAAACGCGCATGATGAACAACTATGCCCTGAAGCGAGAACTGGCAGAGTTTGCTGCGTCTTTAGTGAGCAATGGCGAAACGGTCTTTATTGAGAATGGCAGCTGCAACGCTCTTCTGGCGCGCACACTTGCCGATCAAAAAAACGTCACTATTATCACCGTCAGTAGTTATATTGCGCATTTGCTCAAGGAGACGCACTGCGAAGTGATTCTGTTGGGTGGGATCTACCAGAAAAAAAGCGAGAGCATGGTTGGCCCACTCACTCGTCAGTATGTACAGCAGGTACATTTCAGTAAGGCCTTCATCGGCATTGACGGCTGGCAACCAGAAACAGGTTTCACCGGCCGGGATATGATGCGCTCGGATGTGGTTAACGCCGTGCTGGAAAAAGAGTGTGAAGCCATTGTGCTTACCGACAGTTCAAAATTTGGTGCGGTTCATCCCTACATGATGGGGCCGATATCTCGCTTTAGTCGCGTCATTACCGACGATCGCCTGAGCAATGACCACCGTCATCAACTCGAACGTGATGGCCTTATTGTCGACATTATTAAGAAATCGTCCTGAAGCTCTTTTGCGCCTGAATTCCGGGCGCACCCTCCCCCTCGTCTGAGATAATTCTCATCCCTCCTTTAAGAGTTTTTACCTGTTTAATCTACCTCAAAGACGTAGAATTATTATTAGCGATATAACAGGAAGTGACTATCACCTGCGTGATTATGTACACCTGCGCGACCAGCTTTCACGGGAACGGATTTTAAGTATGCAGCTTGTCTATACTTAAAGGGTACTCCTTTCTGTGAATCGATAATTCAGGAGAACGTATTATGTCTTTAACCAGCAAAAAATTAGCCGCCGCTGTTCTGGCCATCACCGTAGCAATGTCCCTGAGCGCGTGCTCTAACTGGTCTAAACGCGATCGTAACACCGCCCTTGGTGCCGGCGCGGGCGCTCTCGGTGGCGCAATATTAACAGATGGTAGTACGCTGGGCACATTAGGTGGTGCAGCTGTCGGTGGTATTATCGGTCACCAGGTGGGCAAATAACCACTAAAACGCCTCCACCGGCATAAAGATATATATTGAGCACATTGCAGGTCTGACTTACGCACGTAAAAAAAAGAGCCTCGGTATTAACCGGGGCTCATTTATTTTAACCACCTGCCAGTTTTACTTTCATACCTTTGGCTTCAAGCAACGATTTAATTAAATCACGCTTATCACCCTGTATTTCGATAATACCGTCTTTCACGGCACCGCCGCATCCGCATTTCTTCTTCAGCTCTGCCGCCAGCTTTGCCAGTTCCGCGTCATCCAGATCAAGACCGGAGAGCAGACACACGCCCTTTCCTTTTCGGCCGCTGGTTTGGCGCTGAATGCGAACGATGCCATCCCCCTTCGGGCGTTCCGTTTTCGCTTTCGGCTCATCAATGCGTCCGGTTTCGGTTGAATAGACCAGACGGCTGTTAGAATCGGTCATTACGCCCCCTTTTTCAGTGAGGCGTTGATAGCCTTAAGCGTCTCTGCCGGGTTTGCTGATTGCGTCACCGGACGCCCAATCACCATATAGTCTACGCCTGCAGCCATTGCCTGCTCAGGCGTCATAATACGGCGCTGATCGCCAATTTCGCTGCCCGCGGGACGGATCCCCGGCGTCACCAGTTTGAAATCCTGGCCCAGCTCTTTTTTGAAGCGCACTGCTTCCTGTGCCGAACAGACGACACCATCAAGACCGCAATTTTGCGCCAGACGCGCCAGACGTTCTGCATGCTCAGCAGGTGACAACGTCACACCCAGATCGCGTAAATCACTTTCATCCATACTGGTCAGCACGGTCACCGCAATCAGTAAAGGTGCATCGTTGCCAAACGGTACAAGCGCCTCACGGGCGGCCGTCATCATTCTCGCCCCACCCGATGCATGAACGTTCACCATCCATACGCCCAGCTCAGCGGCAGCGGCAACGGCGTGCGCCGTTGTGTTCGGGATATCATGGAATTTCAGGTCGAGGAAAACGTCAAAACCGCGCTGTTGCAGATCGCGAACGATTTGCGGACCAAATAGCGTGAACATTTCTTTGCCCACTTTCAGGCGGCAGTCGCGAGGATCAATACCGTCGACGAAGGCCAGCGCGGCGTCACGCTTATTGTAATCGAGAGCAACAACAACAGGAGAATCGGTAACTACGCGGGAAGCGGAGGAAGTAACAGACGTCATGACCAGCCCTTTTCGTCTATGGGCGCGCAGCGGCGCGGAACAGATAAACGGCCAGCATTCTACCTGCCAACGCCGCAAATTGACAGAATCGATTTTCTTTCCTGCCAGGCTGAGTTCCGCACGGAACCGAACGGTCTTTAAAAAACCATCAGTATGTTGTAACTAAAATAAAGTGTTTTTAAAAACTATTGCCCGTCGAGGCCGCGTATTGGCTTAATCGTCGACCATGCCCGGCATGACGGACAGTGCCAGTACAGCGTATAGGCAGTAAAACCGCACTTCTGGCAGCGGTATCGTGGTTTGCTGCGTACCTGCTCGCCGACCATGTCACGCAGTACCATCAGGCTCTCTTTGGCGCGCCCTTCTTCTGCGTCGTTCAGGTGGTAATCCATCAGCTTATGGAAGACCCGCATGGTTGGATGGCGCTGCAGCTGACGGGTGATGTAGACCTGCGCAGTGTCACTGCCTTCATGCTGCTCAACCACGTCAGAGAGCATCAGTTCGGCCGTTGCACCGGTATTTTCTTCCACACAACGACGCAGGAACGTGACCCACTCATCCTGTTTATCCAGCTGTTGATAGCAGGTTTGCAGCATTTCCAGTGTTTCACTGACCAGCTCTTTATCCTGGTCGATGACCCGTAACAGGTTTTCAACGGCTTTGGCAAACTCGCCTTTCGCCATAAAGACGCGCCCCATCATAATGGAGATGCGCGCGCTATTGCGATCTGCGGCGGCCCCTTTCTTCAGCAACGTCATGGCTTTATCCATGTCGTCGTTGCCCATTTGCTGCAGAGCAAGCTCACAGTAGAAATGCGCTATCTCAACGCGCTGCTTGTCTTTCCCCAGCTTCACCAGCCGCTCGGCGGTATCAATGGCTTTCTGCCAGTCACTGGTGGCCTGATAAATCTGCAGCAATTGCTGCAGAGCGCTGATGCGGAAATCAGTTTCATCCACCAGCTGTGAGAACATGTCTTCAGCACGATCGTACAACCCCGCTGCCATGTAGTCCCGGCCCAGCTGTTGCACCGCCAGCAGACGCTGTTCGTAGGTTAACGAGGCACTTTCCATGAGGGTCTGGTGAATGCGGATGGCGCGGTCAACTTCTCCGCGAGAGCGGAACAGGTTTCCCAGGGTGAGATGCGCTTCAACGGTGCCGGTGTCCTCTTTCAGCATGTCGAGGAACAGGTCTACCGCTTTGTCCTGTTGATTGCTCAGGAGGAAGTTCACCCCCGCAACATAGTCGCGGGAGAGCCGGTTGGCTTCATCCTGTTTTGTTTGTTGCGCACTTCTGCGACCCATATACCAGCCATAGGCTGCAGCTACAGGCAGAAGCAGAAACAACAACTCGAGCATATTCGATTATTCCTTGACTACCGGTACACCAGAGCTTTCCGGAACGTCGGACGCAGGCGCAATGTGATGTTCGAGTCGTTTAATTTTACGTTCAGCGCGTACAAGAGAAACACGGGTTTTCAGCCAGAACAGGCCACAAACCAGCCAGCCGATGGCAAAACCCGCCGCGAATAAGACAGCAAGCAGGCTCGACACCCGATACTCGCCCTGCGCCAGCAGATAATTAAACGTCACCAGTTGATCGTTTTGTGCGCCCAGCGTGACTGAAATGACAAAAATCGCCAACACCAGTAAGAAAATGAGTAAATATTTCACATTACTTCCCGTTATGTGGTTCAAGCGAATAAAGTGTGTTCAACTCACCGTAATCAGTCTTATAAACTACCATTTTAGTGACGGGCGCGAAACGGAAAAAGTGACACGCCAGTCATGGATTTATGGGCAAAAGACGTAATATCAACCTTCACACCCCGGTTTGTTCCCTTTCGGCGATTTCTTGCTTCTCTTCCGGAGGTGGAGTCAGTGGCCCGCAGAGCCGTTCAGCAAGCCACGTCGCAAACGTCACCAGCACCCAGGAGATGAGCGTCGCCACGATCAGATCACGCGGCCAGTGCATCCCCAACAGTAAGCGGCTTCCCATCACTGCCGTTGCCCAGGCCAGTAACACCGCGATGGTTAGCGTCCGACGACGCGGCCACAGTAGCCCAACCCCAAGCAATGCCCAACTGGCTGCAAACATGGTATGTCCGGAAGGAAACGCAAATCCGGTTTCTTTTTGCCAGTGCTTACGTAAAAATTTCGGAATGTCGTGTTGTTCTGCAAGCTGCTCTTTGACCAGATCCGCGCGATCTTTACGCTTTAAATTGTAGAACGCATCAACCGGGATATCGTGTGCTTTTTCCAGCCAGACAACAAAAGGACGCGGTTCCTGAACGTGATCTTTCACCCAGGATTTCACGCCCTGGCCAACCAGGATAGCCACGCCGAGAATGACAAAAAGCATCAACGCCGGGCGTAGTCGAAAACGCAGACACCACAGAAACCAGACACAGAGCAGCACATGGGTGATAATCCCCCACGGTTGCGTGACCGTTTCGGTGACCCAGTACAATGATTTAAGCCACAAGGCATTTTGCCCGGGCTGCCACATCCAGCCTGATATCCACACAGCCAGAGGCATAATAAGTAAGATGGCCGCGCCCGCTGCCGTTCGTCTGGCGATTGAAAGCATGTCTTCTCCTTTTTCGCTAAGCGTCACAATCATAACTGAATTTCACTGGATGCGTGGAGATGTCGGATCGTGCGTTTAACGTTCGTATAGCATGGCGGCAATTAGGCGAACACGCTGAGCTTGTGGCAAAATGAACAGATACAAAAAGCCAAACAGGCGAAAGGCACGAAACGTGTCAGCCTACTCTGGAGAATCACATGCAGCTTAAACGTGTGGCAGAAGCCAAACTGCCAACCCCCTGGGGCGATTTCCTGATGGTGGGTTTTGAAGAACTGGCAACCGGGCAGGATCACGTCGCCCTGGTGTTTGGTGACATTTCAGGACAAACGCCGGTTCTGTCCCGCGTTCACTCGGAATGTCTGACCGGTGACGCCCTGTTCAGCCTGCGCTGTGACTGCGGTTTCCAGCTTGAAGCCGCGCTGTCGCATATTGCTGAGGAAGGCCGTGGGGTGTTGCTTTATCATCGTCAGGAAGGCCGTAACATTGGCCTGCTGAATAAAATTCGCGCCTACGCGTTGCAGGATCAGGGTTACGATACCGTTGAGGCTAACCACCAGCTTGGTTTTGCCGCTGACGAGCGTGATTTCACCCTGTGTGCAGATATGTTCAAGCTGCTCGGCGTGGATGAAGTCCGCCTGCTGACGAACAACCCGCGCAAAGTGGAGATCCTGACAGAAGCCGGTATCAATATCGTTGAGCGCGTACCGCTGATTGTCGGACGTAATCCGAAAAATGCGCACTACCTCGATACCAAAGCCGCCAAAATGGGTCACCTGCTGAGCGAGTAATCCTTGTTAATGCCCGGCCACGCCGTTGCGCGCCGGGCATATCCTGTTAATTCAGCATGTTACGAATCACATAATGTAAAATGCCGTCATTCTGGTAATAGGTCAGCTCTGTTGCCGTATCGATGCGGCACCGACACTCCAGCACCTCCGTTTTCCCCCCGACGCGCGTGAGCGTCACAGGAACCGTTTTACCTGGCTGCAGGTTCTGCAGACCGCTAATATCAATCTGTTCTTCTCCGGTCAGCCCCAGTGTTTTACGGCTGACACCCTGCGGGAACTCAAGCGGCAGGATCCCCATCCCGATCAGGTTTGAACGGTGAATACGTTCAAAAGATTCAGCAATAACCACCCGTACCCCCAACAACCGGGGTCCTTTCGCAGCCCAGTCACGGCTGGAGCCTGAACCGTACTCCTTCCCGGCGATGACGGCCAGCGGCGTGCCTTCCTGTTGATACCTGACTGCAGCATCGTAAATCGCAACGACCTCCGTCCCCGGTAAATGACGCGTCATACCACCTTCCACCCCCGGTACCATTTCGTTACGGATACGGATATTGGCAAACGTCCCGCGCATCATCACTTCGTGGTTACCACGGCGTGAACCGTAGGAGTTAAAGTCCCGCCGTTCCACGCCATGGCTTTGCAGGTAGCGGCCTGCCGGACTGTCGGCTTTGATACTCCCCGCCGGTGAAATATGATCCGTGGTGACGGAATCCCCCAGCATCGCCAGAATGCGCGCACCGTGAATATCCTTAAGAGGCTCAGGCTGCACCTGCATTTCATCAAAGAACGGCGACAGGCGGATATAGGTTGAATCGTCCTGCCAGTCGTAGGTATCGGAACCGGCCACGTTAATGACTTTCCACTCCGGCGTACCTTCAAACACCTCTGCGTACTCTTTATGGAACATCGCGGTAGATACCTGCTCAACGGCGCGGGCGATCTCCCGGGAAGACGGCCAGATATCCTTGAGATAGACGGGGTCATTATTGCGGTCGTGACCAATCGGATCGGTCACCAGGTTGATATTCATGTTCCCGGCCAGAGCGTAGGCCACAACCAGCGGTGGCGACGCCAGCCAGTTGGTTTTCACCAGCGGATGGATACGTCCTTCAAAATTTCGGTTTCCGGAAAGCACGGCACCGACGGTGAGATCACCTTGCTTAATTGCCGCTTCAATGGGTTCTGGTAGCGGGCCAGAGTTACCGATGCAGGTGGTACAACCGTACCCGACCAGGTTAAACCCCAGCTCATCGAGATATGGCGTGAGTTTGGCCTTCGCCAGGTAATCGGACACCACTTTCGACCCCGGAGCCAGAGAGGCTTTGACCCACGGCTGTGGTTTCAGCCCCAGCTCCACCGCTTTTTTTGCCAGCAACCCGGCGGCCATGAGTACGCTGGGGTTCGACGTGTTGGTACAGGAGGTAATGGCCGCAATCACAACGGCTCCTTCAGGGAGCTGGTACTGATGTCCGTTCATGACATAGTCGACCGGACGGTGGTCTTTTTGCGCGGCGTTCACTTCCAGTTCGTTACTGGCCGCAAATGCATTCGGCACATTGTTCAACGCAACGCGATCCTGCGGACGTTTTGGCCCGGCCAGACTTGCCTCTACCGTCCCCATGTCCAGCTCAAGGGTGCTGGTGAATACCGGTTCATCGCCAGGATTGCGCCACATACCCTGCGCTTTGGTGTAAGCCTCTACCAGTGCCACCTGTTCTTCACTGCGGCCACTCAGGCGCAGGTACTCCAGCGTTACGCCATCAATCGGGAAAAAGCCGCAGGTTGCACCGTATTCCGGCGACATATTCGCGATGGTGGCCCGATCCGCCAGCGGGAGCGAATCAAGTCCGTCGCCATAGAATTCAACGAACTTACCCACGACGCCGTGCTGGCGCAGCATCTGGGTCACGGTCAGCACCAGATCGGTTGCGGTGATCCCTTCAGAGAGTTTGCCTGTGAGCTTAAAGCCCACCACATCGGGAATGAGCATCGATACCGGTTGCCCCAGCATCGCCGCTTCGGCCTCAATTCCTCCGACGCCCCAGCCTAAAACGCCCAGGCCGTTGATCATGGTGGTATGTGAATCAGTGCCTACCAGCGTATCAGGATAGGCTACCCACTCTTTATCCTGCAGCTCACTCCAGACGGCTTTGCCCAGATATTCGAGGTTCACCTGATGACAAATCCCGGTGCCAGGTGGAACAACGCGGAAACGGCTGAATGCCTGTTGCCCCCACTTGAGGAAGACGTAGCGCTCGTGGTTACGTTCCATCTCCAGGCGAACGTTCTCATCAAAAGCATCGTCGTCGCCAAAGCGATCCACAGTCACGGAGTGGTCAATCACGAGATCAACGGGGGATAGCGGGTTAACTTTCGCCGTATCGCCGCCCAGGCGCTTAACCGCTTCACGCATCGCGGCTAAATCAACAACGGCAGGAACACCGGTAAAGTCCTGCATCAATACCCTTGCCGGGCGATAGGCAATTTCTCTGTCAGCATGAGCATCCTTTAGCCACCCTGCCAGAGCGTGAATATCCTCGGCGGTGACGGAGTCACCATCCTGCCAGCGTAAGAGGTTTTCCAGCAGAACTTTCAAAGACTTGGGTAAACGCGAAATGTCTCCAAGCGTTTGGGCTGCCCGCGACAGGCTATAGTAGTGCCAGGTTTTATTTTCGGCCTGCAACGTGTCCTTACTGGCTTCGCGTAGGGTTAACGACATAAGCTCCTCCATAATTACAGGGATACCCTGACAATCATCAGGGCCGTAATTAAAGATAACACAAAGATGTCGTAACGTTTTGATAACAACCCAAATGGACAAATTTTGGAGTGGCTCAAAGTGGGTATAAAACAAAAAACCCCGCCGTAGCGAGGTTTTACAATTTAGTGGAAGGCCAGCCAGAGAAGCTGACACCAGAAGAGAATCGACACTGAGAACACACCGATCCACGACCAGTATTTGAGCGTTGTCATGTTATTCATCGCAGGGACACCAGACTTTATTTATTAAAGGTTCTGAGGTCTGCCCTCAGTTCTATATTGCTGATGTGTATTTATTAAAGAGTACAAAAGCACAGAGACATTATTCAAACTATTTGCATCGTTACGCAATAAACTAAATTATTGTTTTTTGGGCTCGTCTTCCGCGAACACATCAATAAAGGCTTGCTGCTGCGGCGTCAGTGTCCAGGACTCGGGTACAGTGGTCGCAGGTGTCTTGCGAGTTTTGCGACCATTGTCACGATGCTGACGCATTTGCTTTACCGTTTCTGCACGTACAGTCACTGCCATATTCAACCCCAATATTTCCAGGCCATGAGAGCAACCACCACCCAAAACAGGGCAGAGAGAAGGAAAGTCGCCAGCCAGGCTTTACGCTTGAGCGCAGGATCCCTTTGCGGCCCTTTACTTTCTGAAGATGGTGCTGACCTCATACAATCGACATCGCTTATCATTTAGAGACCAAATAATTGGTATAAGTAATCATCTGTTGAGATAAATCCTAAAGAAACTTTAGCCGAAAAGCCAGTGAATTTACGTATCCGATCGGAGGAAATATTCAATCTTTTGACCAGAAATAAATAATTGAAAAGAATTATTTGCGAACCCCCAATTTACTTTCTACTTTTGTCGCAAATTTGCGACAGTATAACCTTAAAAATAAAATGGGTTATGACATTATATGGCAGTGGGTTACAGATGATGATAATTCTGATTAGCATTAAAAAGTTATTTCGGTATCTTTGCGTGGGGGAAAGATACCGGGAGTGATTATTTAGCCGGAAGCTTAATGTCTTTAAACATTTCTTCGATATCTTCATTGGAACGCAATGCCACGGCCGTATCGACCACGTCACGCGTTAAATGCGGTGCAAAGCGCTGAATAAAATCATACATATAGCTACGCAGGAACGTGCTGCGGCGGAAACCAATCTTGGTGGTGCTATGGCTGAAAATATCATGCGCATCAAGACGCACCAGGTCCGGATCAGAGACAGGATCAACCGCCATGCTGGCAATAACGCCCACGCCCAACCCAAGCCGCACATATGTCTTAATGACGTCAGCATCCGTTGCGGTAAAGACGATACGCGGCGTTAACCCTGCCCGATTAAATGCCGTATCAAGCTCAGAGCGTCCGGTAAAACCGAAGGTATAGGTGACTAACGGATATTGCGCCAGCTCTTCAATAGTGACCGCCCCTTTACCCGCCAGCGGGTGATCGGGCGTCACCACAATAGAACGGTTCCAGTGGTAGCACGGCAGCATAACCAGATCGTCATACAGGTGGAGCGCTTCTGTCGCGATGGCGAAATCCGCATTGCCCTTTGAAACAGCTTCTGCGATTTGCGTCGGAGACCCCTGATGCATATGCAACGACACGCGCGGATAACGCTCAATAAAGCCCTTAATCACACCAGGTAGCGCATAACGGGCCTGAGTATGGGTAGTGGCAATATACAGAGAACCTTTATCCGGCCAGGTATGTTCGCCCGCAACAGACTTAATCGCATCAACTTTGGAAAGGACTTCCCGTGCGATCCGAATAATTTCCTGCCCTGCCGGAGTCACCTGCGTGAGGTGCTTACCGCTACGGGCAAAAATCTGAATACCTAACTCGTCCTCCAGCATGCGAACCTGCTTGCTGATGCCGGGCTGCGAGGTATAAAGCCCCTCGGCGGTAGAAGAGACGTTAAGGTTGTGATTCACCACCTCAACGATATAACGAAGCTGCTGTAGTTTCATGCCAGACCATCCGATTTAGCGCATGCGGTCAATCGCTTAAGACGATTTGATAATAAGAAATGGGTTAACTATAACCACTATATCATTTATAGCCTGACTGTATAGTACGGAACCAAAAATAATAACAACGTAATAAAAAAGGGCCGGAAGTCCGGCCCTTTTACAGGTAAGTTACGGTAAGTGAAGGTTATTTTTTACCTTCCACCCATTTACCGTCAACAAAGAACGCTGACCAGCCGGTCGCCTTGCCCTCTTTCTCCGCAGCGACATACTGCTGCTTCGTTTTACGGCTAAAACGCACAACGGTCTTATTACCTTCAGGATCCTGCTGTGGCGCATCGGCCAGATAACGCAGTTTCTCCGGCAGGCGATCGCGGAAGCGATGCAGCTCCTCGACCAGCGGTGCGCGGGTTTCACGCGATTTCGGGAAGGTGTTAGCGGCGAGGAAGACCCCGGCAGCGCCATCACGCAATACGAAATACGCGTCTGACTTCTCGCACGGCAGCTCTGGCAACGGAACCGGATCTTCCTTCGGCGGAGCAACTTCGCCATTACGCAGGATCTTACGCGTGTTCTTACACTCGTCGTTGGTACACGCCATGTATTTACCGAACCGCCCCATTTTCAGGTGCATTTCGGAACCACACTTCTCGCACTCAACAATCGGGCCGTCATAGCCTTTAATGCGGAACTCGCCCTCTTCAATCTCATATCCATCACACGTCGGGTTATTACCACATACGTGCAATTTACGTTTTGGATCGATCAGGTAGCTGTCCATTGCCGTGCCACATTTCTGGCAGCGACGCTTGGCGCGCAGCGCGTTGGTTTCCGCATCGTCGCCTTCCAGCACGTTAAGAACTTCGTTCTCGGGTACCAGGTTAATGGTGGTTTTGCAACGCTCTTTCGGTGAAAGTGCATAGCCGGAGCAGCCCAGGAATACCCCCGTTGTTGCGGTACGGATCCCCATCTTACGGCCACAGGTTGGGCAATCGATGCTGGTCAATACCATCTGGTTTGGCAGCATTCCACCCTCTTCAGGATCTTTCTCAGCTTTATCAAGCTGATTGGTAAAGTCGCTGAAGAAGCTGTCGAGTACCTTTTTCCATTCCGCCTGGTGGCTGGCAACCTGGTCGAGGCTGTCTTCCATTTGCGCGGTGAAATCGTAGTTCATCAACTCACGGAAGTTCGCTTCCAGACGGTCGGTGACGATTTCACCCATTTTTTCAGCATAGAAACGACGGTTTTCAACCCGGACGTAACCACGATCCTGAATGGTCGAAATAATCGACGCATAGGTAGATGGACGGCCAATACCGCGTTTTTCCAGCTCTTTAACCAGTGATGCTTCGCTGAAGCGCGCAGGTGGTTTGGTGAAGTGCTGTGCCGGGATCAGGTCAACCAGAGACAGTTCATCACCTTTGTTTACCGCAGGCAGCGTTCTGTCTTCGTCGCCTTTACGCAGCGCAGGCATAACTTTCGTCCAGCCGTCGAAACGCAGAATACGGCCACGCGCTTTCAGGCGGAAATCCCCCGCGCCAACGGTCAGGGTGGTGGAGTCATACTGCGCAGGCGTCATCTGGCACGCCACAAACTGACGCCAGATCAGCTGGTACAGTTTCTGCGCGTCGGCTTCCATATCCTTCAGTGATTCAGCCAGTACGGAAACGTCAGAAGGACGAATCGCTTCGTGCGCTTCCTGAGAGTTCTCTTTACTGGCGAACTGATTTGCGTTTTCCGGCAGGTATTTCTTACCGAAATTATCGCTGATATAACCGCGCACCATGTTGACCGCGTCCTGGCTCAGGTTTGTGGAGTCAGTACGCATATAGGTGATGTAACCCGCTTCATACAAGCGCTGCGCCATCATCATGGTTTTCTTCACGCCATAACCCAGACGCGTGCTTGCCGCCTGTTGCAGCGTAGAGGTAATAAACGGTGCGCCAGGTTTGCTGCTGGTCGGTTTGTCTTCACGCTCCAGTACCTGATAACGCGCTTTTTCCAGCAACGCCACTGCGGCCATCGTCTGGTCGCGGTTTTCAGGACGGAAAGGCTTGTCGTTCTGATGGCTTACCTGCAGCGGTAAAGCATCGCCGCCCGGCGTGGTGACATTGGCATCCACTTCCCAGAACTCTTCCGGGACAAATGCTTTAATTTCACGCTCACGCTCAACCACAAGGCGTACGGCAACAGACTGCACACGCCCGGCAGACAAGCCACGGGCAATCTTTTTCCACAGCAGTGGAGAAACCATATAACCCACAACACGGTCCATAAAGCGACGTGCCTGCTGTGCGTTTACACGGTCAATATTCAGTTCACCTGGCTTCTCAAATGCCTGACGAATTGCATTCTTCGTAATTTCGTTAAACACTACGCGGCTGTAGCGTTTGTCGTCACCCCCGATCACTTCCCGCAGGTGCCATGCAATGGCTTCCCCTTCGCGGTCAAGGTCGGTTGCGAGATAGATATGGTCTGCTTTTTCAGCAAGCTGTTTCAGCTCGTTAACGACTTTTTCTTTCCCTGGCAGCACTTCATATTGTGCATCCCAGTCATGCCACGGGTTTACACCCATGCGGTTGACAAGCGCGCTACGTTCATCCTTTTTAGGCTTTTTAGCCCCTTTGGTGGAGGTAGAGTCTGCGCTCTTTTTGCTGGCTGAGCCACTGGTCGGCAAATCGCGGATATGACCCACGCTGGACTTAACCACGTAGTCATTACCCAGATACTTATTGATCGTTTTGGCTTTTGCCGGGGACTCAACGATGACGAGAGCTTTACCCATGTTCACCTTTACCTAATTTAATTCTTCCAGGAATACGCCGCATGTTGATTTCCCTTCCGCTGACGACGAGCCATTGATATAGCGGCTGTGCCAGGGGATATCAACCCCTTTGTCTTACCAGACGTCACACAATTAACGCCCAGGTGATTGAGTTATCGGGTATTTTTTTACAGCAAATATAATTCGTGACGAATTCCCGGTCGAATGTCAAGCAATTCTGTTGCCAGAATGACGAAAGCGCACACTGTACCTGATAAAATTCGTTACGCAACTTTATTAGCATGCAAAAGCAAATCCTGCCAGCCTGGCCCCTGCTCCTTACCCCCTCACATTACAGGGAAAATTTGCCCCCAAAGCGCCCTCGGCGTAGACTATCGTCACTGTTTAAGGAGTGGATTATGCAGAATACGACCCAACCGATTGACCGAGCCTCTCTGCTTATCGAAGCAAACAAACTGATTCGCAACCATGAGGACACCCTGGCGGGCATTGAAGCCACTGGCGTGGAACAACGTAATGGCGTGCTGGTTTTCAGCGGCGAATACTTCCTTGATGAACAGGGTTTGCCTACCCCGAAAAGCACCGCCGTGTTTAACATGTTTAAATACCTGGCACATACGCTTTCAGAGAAGTATCACCTGGTCGATTAATGCAAAACGCGAGGCAAATGCCTCGCGTTTTTGTTTACAGCAGCGGTTTTTGTCCGCGTTGCAACCAGCGTAACAGAAGGCGATCCGCGCTCTCTGCCGCGCTATTGGTAAAGCGGTCAAGCAGTCGTTTACGCTGGGTAAAGCGTACACCAATAAGCTCACGGCCTTCCATCAGGTTCAGCAGCAGATCGTCACTGGTGCCAACCTCATCCACCAGCCCTTTCTCCTGCGCCTGAGTGCCGTACCAGTGTTCACCCGTTGCTACCTGCTCAATATCGAGCGCCGGACGCATCTGGTGCACAAAATCTTTAAAGAGATGGTGTGTTTCGTTAAGGTCTTCGCGGAATTTTTGACGCCCCTCTTCCGTATTTTCACCCAGCAGCGTCAGAGTGCGCTTGTACTGACCCGCCGTGTGCAGCTCAATGTCAATTTCCTTACTCTTCAGGAAGCGGTTGAAGTTCGGAATTTGCGCGACGACGCCGATGGAGCCAATAATGGAGAACGGTGCCGCCACAATTTTGTCCGCCACACAGGCCATCATATAGCCACCGCTCGCCGCAACTTTATCCACCGCAATGGTCAGCGGGATCTGTTTTTCACGCAGGCGCTGGAGTTGCGAGGCCGCCAGCCCGTAGCCGTGAACCACACCACCAGGGCTTTCAAGACGCACAACCACCTGATCCTGAGGTTTGGCCACGGCAAGCACGGCCGTGACTTCTTCGCGCAGGGATGACACTTCATGTGCATCCATACTGCCTTTAAAGTCGAGCACATAAACGCGGGGTTTTGCCTCGCCCTGCGGGGCGTTAAGCTTTGCTTTCGCCTTAGCGACTTTAGCTTCCTGTTTGTGCTTTTTCTTCTGCACCTTATGCCACAATTTCTGCTGATGGCTGTCGAGCAACGCCAGTGACATATCTTCCTGCATCTCTTTATATTGTTCGCTCAGGCGAGTAATGCGTAACTCACCACGCTGACGCTTGCGCTGTGTCAGGTTGACAATCAGAGCGGCGATCGCCGCGATGGCAATCACCACCGTCACGATTTTTGCCAAAAACAGCCCATATTGAGAAAGTAATTCCACGCGTTTCACCTTGATTTAACCACGATTCTTTCACGGCAGTGTACAACAGCCCTGCTCATGCGTCTCGCTCGTGACATTACCTCTGCGAGCCGCCTTCAGGAATCCCCTGATTCTGGTTTAAATATTTGCAAATTGTTAATTTCACAGTAATGCGTCCTGTAGACTGATTGAATTCTCATGCTAATTCGGGCATAAAGCCGAAAAGTCATAAAAGAAGGCGCAATCGCCGCTCAGTGCGCCAGAGGAGTCACCGTGCATTATCAACCGCAAAAAAATCTGCTGCAGAACCGGATCATTCTTGTCACTGGTGCCAGTGACGGTATTGGTCGCGAGGCTGCCCTGACGTACGCTGAGTATGGCGCGAGCGTCATTCTGATTGGCCGTAACGAAGAAAAACTAAAAGGTGTAGCGCAAGACATTACCGCTGCAGGTGGCATTCCTGCCCGCTGGTACACGCTCGATTTACTGACCTGTACGCCAGCAACGTGTCAGGAACTGGCGCAACGTATCAGCGCACACTATCCACGTCTGGACGGGGTGCTGCACAACGCCGGTCTGTTGGGAGAGGTACGCCCAATGGATGAACAAGATCCTGATATATGGCAGCAGGTGATGCAGGTCAACATCAACGGCACATTTTTCCTGACCCAGGCATTGCTTCCTTTATTACTCCGTTCCGAATCCGGCTCACTGGTCTTCACCTCCTCCAGCGTCGGGCGCGAGGGACGCGCAAACTGGGGGGCTTATGCTGTCTCAAAATTTGCCACTGAAGGGATGATGCAGGTGCTGGCGGAGGAGTATCAGAGCCGTCATCTGCGCGTAAACTGCATTAACCCGGGTGGAACACGAACGAAGATGCGGGCTAACGCCTTCCCCACGGAAGATCCGCAGAAACTGAAGACCCCGGCAGATATTATGCCGCTCTATCTCTGGCTGATGGGTGACGACAGCCGCCGCAAAACAGGGATGACCTTTGATGCCCAGCCAGGCCGTAAACCGGGGATTTCGCAATGAGTGAAGAACGTCATCAGCAACGCCAACAGCGCCTGAAAGAACAGGTCGATGCCCGCGTCGCTGCCGCCCAGGACGAGCGTGGGATCATCATCGTCTTTACCGGCAACGGCAAAGGCAAAACTACCGCCGCGTTTGGCACTGCCACACGCGCCGTCGGGCACGGACAAAAAGTGGGGGTGATCCAGTTTATTAAAGGCGAATGGCCCAACGGTGAGCGTAACTTACTGGAACCGCATGGCGTTGAATTTCAGGTGATGGCGACCGGGTTTACGTGGGATACCCAGAACCGGGAGACCGACACCGCTGCCTGCCTCGCCGTCTGGGAGCACGCCAAAAGAATGCTGGCCGACCCCGCACTTAACATGGTGTTGCTGGATGAAATAACCTATATGGTGGCCTATGACTATCTGCCGCTGGAGGCCGTACTGGACGCGCTGAAGAACCGTCCTGCGCATCAGACGGTAATCGTCACAGGGCGCGGATGTCATCGGGATATTCTGGAGTTAGCGGATACCGTCAGCGAATTGCGTCCGGTTAAACATGCGTTCGATGCAGGAATCAAAGCGCAAGCTGGCATTGATTACTAAAAAAAAGCCCGGTTACTTAACCGGGCTTTTATGCTTAACCGTTGTTGTTACGGCTGCCAGAACGGCGATTGCTGCTCACCTGGCTGTGGCGTTTCACCGCACGACGGATCTGATTCGCCTTCATTCGACGACGATCTTTCTCCACCGCCACTTTAGAGGTGGTTTCCGCCGTCAGTTCAACCAGCTCTCGCAGGTAGTTGGTCTGGGTGAGGTCCAGTTCGGTATAGCCGCCACGCGGCAGACCTTTTGGCAGCAGAATGTCGCCATAACGTACGCGGATCAGGCGGCTAACCTGCACGCCAACCGCTTCCCACAGACGACGAACCTCGCGATTACGGCCTTCTGTCAGGGTCACGTTGTACCACTGGTTAATGCCTTCACCACCGGTAAATTTGATGGTTTTGAACGCCGCAGGGCCGTCTTCCAGCTGAACGCCACGCGACAGGTCGCGCAGTTTATTTTCATCAACCTGGCCGAATACACGCACGGCGTATTCACGTTCAACTTCACGGCTTGGGTGCATCAGACGGTTTGCCAGTTCACCATCGGTGGTAAACAGCAGTAGACCGCAGGTGTTTACGTCAAGACGACCGACGGCAATCCAGCGAGCACCGCGCAGCTTAGGCAGACGGTCAAACACTGTCGGACGACCTTCCGGGTCATTACGGGTACACAACTCGCCTTCCGGCTTGTAGTAAGCCAGCACACGGCAGATCTGTTCAGCGGACTCTTTGACCGAGATTAGATGACCGTCGATACGGATCTTCAACCCCGGTACGATTTCTACGCGGTCACCCAGCGTGGCGATTTTACCGTCCACACTCACGCGACCTGCTTCAATAATGGCTTCGATTTCACGACGTGAGCCGTGGCCGGCGCGCGCCAGCACTTTCTGTAACTTCTCGCTCATTGAGCTTCCTCAGGTGTCGCCTTCACAGGCGTCTGGTATACTTTCAAAAACAACGAGTTAGCATCAATAACAACTTAACTCACTGATATGTAACTATTTCATGGTACACAGCATGGCAAACAATATGTCACACAAGCTGTCACACACAATGATTCGTGGGCGCACATACTACACTAACTTTAGACTAAATGATTCAACAAGTTTTCTGCGCTTAAGTCTCGGTACTGATAGCCGAAAGCAAGCGGAAGTGATCATGAATCAGATCCGTCCTTTCATTCCCCTTGTGCAGAATGGAACGATGAGCCTCGAAGAGTTCAAACAAAAAATGCAGGGTTACCGGAACGCCACAAAAAAGGATTTCGACGAGTACCTACTGAACTGGCTTAGGGGTGGTCTCGAAGAGGCTAAACGATTGCCAGAGTTAGGACGGTATCATAAAGAAATCACTGGTGATCCTGTATCCCCGCCAGATACAGCAAACGAAGCGCGAGGCTACGCAAACCACTATTTGGGCAAGATGTACAGTGGCGAAGATATGACGGCCCAAATGATGGTCGCAGCGCTGAAAATGAAAAAGTTAGATGTCAATGAATCCGACCTTGATCAGGTTCATCATATCGCCAGCCAGATAGATATGAATCAGGCCCTTATGTCACAGGCTTATGAAGCATTCTATTCTGGTGATTTGACACGATACCAGCAGATCATTGATTCGATGGGATCAGCTTTACAAAATGCAGCTCCGGCAGTTATCCCCGCACCAGTGCAGCAAAATACTGCGAAAATTGCAGAGACTGAACCAGCACACATCCCAAGATTGTTGGAAGCGTGGAATGTCTATATAAACGATAAGGGTCAAAAGTGGCGCAAGCAAACAGCAAATGAGAATCAGCGTTTCTTTGATGTCCTCTATCATGTTGTGGGTGATATCCCTGTTGATAGCGTTAAGAAACAGCATATAAGGGATTCTCTCAAGGTGGCAGAGAATCTGCCTACTCGAACTAAACTACCCTACTCCAGAATGAGTCTTGCCGAGTGCATTGATTACGATGTCCCTGAGGATGATTTGATCGCCAGTGAGCATGTCCACAAACATTTAAAGCTTTGGCGTTCCTTGTTCAAAACATATCTAGTCGATCAGAAAGATATTCTTACCAAGTCTCCAACCGATGGGATCACCTACGAGGTGAAGCCTAACCGAGGTGGGAGCTACACAGCCAGTGAACTGAGTCGAATCAAAGAGCATCTCTTCGCACTACCAGACAGTGATTATCGTAAATGGTACTTCCTGACCCTGATTTATACAGGTGCTAGACGTGGTGAAATAGCGGATATCCTTAAGCACCACATACGGAAAGATGAGGAGACCGAGCGCGGGTATATCTTTATTGAAGGTGGGAAAACCGAACACGCCCGGCGACAGGTTCCAATCCATAAGGTCATAGAGGCAGGGCTTTTGTCTTGTATAAAAAACATTAAGGATTCCGAGCATGTATTTGGTAATCTTCCGAACTATACAACAATCACATATGATTGGGTGGAGTTGCTAAGAGTCCTAGATATACCTGATTACAATGAGTTTGGATTAAAACGGCGCGTGCATTCATTGCGGCATACATTTATAAGCAATGCTATAGCATCCGTTGGAAACTCCTCACTGGTGCAGTTTGTCGTGGGTCACAGCAGAACGCAGTCATTAGGTATCACAGCCAGGTATACGCACACCCCAGACTTGAAAGATCTTATCCCTGTGGTTGATGCACTTTGAAAATAATCGATGCAGAGTGTATACACTCTGCATGAATAAATTATTTTATATGTCGATTCAAGAAACGAGTAAACTGATTCGTCGATCCAAAGAAGTTAGGATATGCTTTTTTCAGAGATTTCACGTTATCAGTTGCAAGCAAAACCGCAATATGTATGTTTGGATCTGAATCACTTTCTTTTAGCGCGGCCAGCGCAGCATCTGCTTCGCTTACTCGATAGGCTTTAACACTTACAGCCATCTTTCTTTGCTCAAGGTCTACGACACGCATTGTAACTAAATAATGTCCTTTATGATTTCTGGGTAGCCTTGCTTTTATCTTGTCATGGATAGTCATATTTATTGCTAAGGCGTATGTTCCAAGCTTGCGCCTAACTGCTAAAGTTTCCTCAAGGACTTTTAGTTCATCTTCATATACAGATACAGTTTCAGGTTTTAAAGGGCAAGCTCTTTCATCATGCGCGACCAAACAACCTGTGAGATAGAAGAAGCGCCGCCAATCATCATGCCCTTCACTCGAAGTTTTTAATTTTATATCTTCTAATGTATCTATTATTTCAAGACTTGTTGCCCATGCGTGCTGAAGCTCTGTTCGTAATTGAACCTCTATCTTAGTTTTTTTCCAGGGAAATTTATCATCAAGACCATCAAAGCAGCTATATACTAAATGGATACCCCCATAACCGCTTTCCTTCGGTGTTAAATAGTCGGATTCTTTAATGATTTTATGTACGGAGCGGCTTTTTAACAATTTTTCTCTTAATGCTTTTAGTTGCTCAAGATTTTTAACGATAGCACGGCAACCACCGATATCTTGCATCCGAGTAACCCTTATAGCATTTTGTGTTTTTCCATTATCTAAACTTGGTCGCTCTAATTTGTCGATGATTGTAGAAAGCCGTTTTAATCGTCTTGCTACAATTGTTTTCCTATCAACCTTGACTGCCGTTCGGGCAAGATGGTTTTTCATTAGCATCAACGGATAAAGATGCAATTCACGGAAATTTTGAATCATTGCAATTGCAAGTTCTTTCTCTTCACCATCACAACCGTGTCGGATATTTTGAGCTGATTTATCAATAAGGGTTTTTGAAAATTTTAAGATACACTTTTGACTCTCGTAAACTTCATTCCCCATTTTCGACATCTCTCCATAGGTTTTATTGCAGTGTGTGTACGCATGAGAATGCATACTGGATGAAAACTCAAGTCATTTATGCCACTCACTTCTGATTTTCTTCATAAATTTTAAGCGCTTTCGCTAACTCCAACTGAAAAGCGAAAGACAGGCGGGATCGGCTGATCTTGATACCGTCAATAATGATGTATGTAGGGTAAACAGTGACCATGCGGCCCAAGTATTGGAAGTGTTTAGGGTGGTTTGACTTATCGTTATTCATTGCGAGCCATCCGTCTGAGTGGGGGTAATCCCGGCAACGGATGATTGATCTAAAATCGATCAAAATCAATAACTTAACATATCACCAAATCCAGGGGTGTACACTGGCAAGCCTCCCTCAGCCTAACTTATACACGAACAGAAAATTGGGGCGGATTCCTTCCAGTTGGGTGGGAAAATATCTGGGAGTTTGGATATTGCAGCCAGGCACCACTAACAGGGCCGGGGGTGGGTCTTGATCATGTTTGTCAAATATCACTGGCTTGGTTCATGGTGCAAATCACTTGGTATCAACAATCGTACATTTTACGATACCAATCTATCCCCCTTCAAACTGGTATCAAAAAATTACCCTATTGACATAAAGATACCAATGATTAATTATGATACCGTTAATTGATACCACTTGAGAGGATGTTATGAGCCGCACTTTTGCATACTGCCGTGTGTCCACCAGCGAGCAAACGACCGAAAACCAAATCATGGCGATCCGTCAGGCGGGTTATGATGTACTCGATAGCCGCGTAGTGTCGGAAGTTGTTTCCGGTGGGGTACAGGCAATGAAGCGTAAAGCCTTCTCCGAGCTCGTTAACCATAAACTGGAAGCCGGGGATAAGTTAGTTGTACTCAAGTTGGATCGCTTAGGACGTGACAACATCGATGTGCAACAAACAATCTCAATGCTGTTAGACAAAGGAGTTGATGTTGTTTCTTTAGATCTCCCTGTGAGTAACCTTGCCAGTGCAGAAGGAAAACTGATGCTGCAAATGTTCTCCGCTTTTGCTGAGTTTGAAAAATCGCGTATCACTGAGCGCACTAAAGAAGGTTTGGATCGAGCGAAGAAAGAAGGTAAAAAATTAGGCCGTCCTGTGGCAACGGACACATACAAGCGTGTACAAGAGTCCAAAGCTATTGGACTAAGCCAAGCTAAGGCTGCCTCTGCGCTGGGATTGGGGATTGCCACTGTAAAACGACACTGGAATAGTTAACTAGCTCCAATTCAGACTTCAATATTTCTAACAAAAATCAAACGTTAAGTGTGATCTGAACCAGTTAAAAATAAACCAGATGACTTAAAATGCTTCAGAGTCTTTACTTCTTGATTATGTTTACGAATAGCATTTATGGAGAGAGCATGGCTTTTGACACTACTATTTTTGAGGAAAAGGAATTTAGAGGTGCTTTAAACAAACTTGAGGAGCTACTGTCGCATTCCAAAGCTGTTTTACTAGGAGCGGGTAGTAGTGCCTGCGCGGGGCTACCCTTAACTAACCAATTGACTAACAAGGCATTGGAAAGCGATAAGCTTTCGATGGATTCGAAGAAAATACTTCATTCTATTCAATCTTCATTTACCGGTGCAAACCCTACATCACATATCGAAGATTATTTAAGTGAACTGGTCGATTGGCTAGCTATTACTTCACGTCGCATCAACCGAGGTATTGATTCCAGTAACGTAAAAATCGGTGATGTAGAGTATGACCACAAGCAATTGATAGCGGCAATTGATGAAATTAAGTTGGCTATTTTTGACGTAATCAACATCGAAGTTGATTCTGAAATTCATGAGAGATTTGTGAAAGCGCTTCATCGCCCGATGAGACCAGGGAAAGAAAGCCATGCAGGAAGCGTCGATTACTTAGTCATGAATTATGACACCCTGATCGAGGATGCTTTAGCATTGTCTGAATTAAGATATGCCGACGGTTTAGAGGGGGGAGTTTCTGGATGGTGGTCCCCAACCACCTTCGATAAGAAGTCCTTAGATGCTCGAGTATTCAAATTACATGGTTCAATAAATTGGGCCGAACATCCTTCATCTACTACACCTTTACGTATCGCCCCACATCTTAAACGCAATAAGAAACAAACCGCGAAAATCATGATTTGGCCAGCATCAACAAAGTATCGAGAAACTCAACTTGATCCATATGCAAATCTGTTACAACGTGCTCGGTTTGTTTTAAACCCTACAAACGGTGACCAAAAAGTTTTGTTAGTTGCTGGCTATAGCTTTGGTGATTCTCATATTAATCTAGAAATTGAGCGGGGATTAAAATCCTCAAAAGGTAATTTGACGCTTGTAGCTTTCACTAGCGATACAGTGCCAAACGGTGTGCTGAAAAAATGGCATGAAGATAGCACCATAAATGAACAAGTATTAATATTTGCCGATAAAGGTTTTTTTCACGCAGCACATGTTTTGACATCACCAAACAGCATTGAGTGGTGGAAATTTGAGAACCTAACACAAATTCTTGAAGGTGGAGTTTAACATGGATAACAAATACACAAAACCAATTGAGAATTTGGCAATAGGTAAGATTATAGAAGTTGATGGTTCACGCATAATTGCAGAGCTTGATGCTTCTATTTCGGATTTATCTAGAGTATTTGCAGGGGAGAACTACCCCATAGGTCAGTTTGGTTCAATCATTAAAATCCATTTTGGCCGACGCTCCATCTACGGTTTGGTTAGTCGCTTACGTATGAAAGCAGATTACCAATTAGAAAAAGGAATACCTGTAGTTGCCTCAGATGAGAGAATAATTGAAGCCGATCTATTTGGTGAAGGGGAATGGCGATTAAAGTCTGAAGGAGCGTTAGCACTCGAATTTGAACGCGGTGTTGCCACTTATCCGCTACCACAGCAAACTATTTATCTTACACCGAAGTTAGAGCTTAGATTTATATATGGAGATGCTAAAGGCGCAGTAATTCAACTTGGTGAACATGTTGGTTCGGGTGGTGCTCCATGTTATGCGGATCTTAATGAGTTAGTTGGAAAACACACTGCGATTTTAGGATCAACTGGCGCAGGTAAATCAGGAACAGTTGCAGCTGTAATTCATAGTATTCTTGAGCGTGGCGAAATTGCTGATCACAAACATTGGCATCCACAGATTATCATTCTCGATCCACACAATGAGTACGGAAAAGCATTTCCAAATCATCAACGCTTATCTACAGATGAAGGGACTTTAAAATTACCTTACTGGTTACTTGATCTTGAAGAATCATTAGGTTTATTCATTGGCAAAACAGAGTTCGCAGCGACTTCCCAATCTAACATTATTAAGAATGCCTTAATTTATGTACGAGAGAAAACAGCAGAAAAACTCGATCTTGATAAAAGAAGATTAACTGTCGACTCACCAATACCATATGTTTTAGGGAATGCTGAAGGTTTAGATCACTTTGGTTATAAAGATGGCGCATTGTATACTGAAGGTTTAATTGGAGCCATCAACCTTCAAAGACCAGAAGGCAAAGACAAAAATAAGCATGAAGATTTTAGTAAAGTCATTAGAAAGATCGACTCTTTATTAAAAGATGGGCGACTTAAATTTATGATGGAGAACTGGGACGGGGAGCAAGATCCTCTATCAGTTATCGTTAATCAATTTTTGACTCAAAAAACAACCATACAGATAGTTGACCTCTCGGGTGTGCCAAATGAGGTTGCTGGAGTTGCAAGTGCGGCAATTGCGAGAATTGTATTCCAACTTAAAATTTGGCAAACAGAAGACGAACGTCAAAACAGCCCAGTATTGTTAGTCTGTGAAGAAGCGCATCGATATGTGCCGAATCGAGGAGATGCACAATATGAAGCTGCACAATCCGCTATTCGCCGGATTGCAAAAGAGGGTCGAAAATATGGTGTTGGCTTGCTACTAGTCTCACAAAGACCAAGTGAAGTTGAAGCTACAGTTTTATCTCAATGCAACTCATGGATTGTGCTAAGAATCACCAATGATGCTGACCGAGAGCATGTTAGAAGTGTGTTGCCAGATTCAATGTCAGGTCTTACCAAAATGCTCTCAGGCCTTCGACGACAAGAAGCTATTTTTGTTGGCCAAGCTGCTACACTACCAACAAGAGTTATGATTCGTGATTTGCAAGCAGAGCAACTACCTCGCTCTAACGATGTCAACTTCGACCAAGGGTGGCAACAACAAGCGATGAGTTTGGAACAAATCGATTTAGTTGTTAAGAAATGGCGCTATCAAATGAAATGACTAATCAGTCATAAATTTGAGAGTTCCGAATAATTTAAACCCATAGTTATAGGTTTCATACTGTCAATTAGTCCAACATAGTTTTCTTGAACCCCAGAGTTTTTAAACGCCAATAGAATTGAGAAAACAAAAAAGGGCTACGCTGATGAAAGCGGTAGCCCTTTGATTGTTTATCAAGCAAAATCGAGAATTACACTCAACAATAAATTTCTAGAAGAGACAGAGAATAGAGCTCCCTGCTAGGTGGCCTGTATCGCTCCCTGAGAGTTTTTTGGCATACAGGTAATACGATGGGATTACTTGCTAAGTAAAATTGGATACGGGGCTTCCTACGAAGGATTTTAATGCAGCGTATTAGACGTCTTAAATTTTACCCTCGACGCAGAGAATGTTTGCTGCCCTTTGCCATTAGAATACTTACCGCGATTCTTGGCAAGATATGAAATCCGTTTGACCATCTTAGCAAGTGAATCGTGATCACCTCTTTTGATTCTATATCCATCATCGGGAAGATGGACACGGGAAACCCCATTAGTAAGTTCTGACCAGATACGGTTTACTCTTCCGATAATCCCTTTGTCTTCAAAGCCAGCAGTGTTTACCTGGAAATATGGTAAAGCTATCCAGCAGTGGTAATGAACTTGTTTAGCCCTTTCTTTCTCCCGAACCCAGCCATATGCGAATTTTTTGATTGGCTGATTGTTCCAGGCTTTTGCGGTGAACTGACCTCGCAGACGAGTAAACAACTCGCTGATCAGTTTATTACTTTCACTAACAGACATCCCTTCCGGGACAGATAAATCAAAGCGGAACCCATACAGTTCGTTATAGTGCGACAGCATAGCGCGAAGCTGTTCTATAAATCTGTCGATGATTTCTTTTCGTATTGGACTGCTACCCTTACTTAACGGATTATGGTTAAGCTCATAGGTCAAACCATTGTGAAGATAGGTTGAGGAATGGATCAGGGTGTAATGACCGTTGTCACGGTGAGATGTCAGTAAATCAATTTGTTCTACAGATAAGCTAGATTGCTGCATACGCCTCCTTCAGTAGTGTTAGATAGTTCCTCATGCAGTGTATAGGTATTAATAAAAACCAGTAGAAAACTGAAGCACAAAAAGCCCAGCAGACCCACACCACTTCTGGCATTGGAATACAGGCATGATTGAAAATTTTCACTTAGAAAAGTTTCTGGTAAAAAACCAGGTTCTCTATCAGCTTACCACTGTCTTTTGTGTTCAGCAAGATTTTCTAACTGTAGGTCGTGAATTCCTGATTGCAGCATGGACAAAAATTGACCTTTCCCGCAACTAACCAAAACCAACGAGATATCCCTGAGCGGTCAATGATGTTATTGGCTAAACCAGCATAGGCCAAGGATGAAAGATTACGGTGTGTTGTTGAAAGCGGGATGTTCAGGAGCTTTGAAAGTTCTAATGCTGAGCTAGGAATAGACGTTTGAGTAAGGTGGTGCGAAATATTTATACGTGAAGTTGTCAGTGTTAATCCTGCTGACTTCAGGATAATAGCCATCCGGTTATACTCATCACTTAATGGGGGGGTAAACGAAGGCAAAATGGACCCTGTAAGCAATATTCACTCTCTTTGAGTCAATTTATCAAGAATAATATTTTATCATAAAACCTCTCAATTGAGAATTGTTCTCAAATAATCTTTGAGACAATAATGATTATTAGGCAAAGATACCGGTGTATGCACGAGTATATGTATATCTCCATTTAAGTTAAATCTGAATGGAGCAAGGGGGAAAACGATGTGCATAAAAAATGGGATTCTGAGTGCAATTAAAGCTGTCACACAAAACGATGATTGCCCTTTATGCTAACAGAGCAATACATTGATTTATAATGATATTAATTTTTCCCTGTACGCCTTCACAGGCGTCGAATCAGGTCAAAAGAGGGCTCAGCCCTGCTTTGATGGCCGCGTAGTATATCTGCTTACACCTTTACAAGAAAGGCTTAACATCGCCCACGCCTTCACGAATCACTTCCGGAGCATCTTCGGTCAGGTCGACCACGGTTGTTGGCTGCTGACCGAGATAACCGCCGTGGATAATCAGCTCGACCACCTTCTCCAGGCGATCTTTGATCTCTTCCGGATCAGACTCAGTAAATTCACTGCCGGGTAGCATCAACGAGGTAGAAAGCATTGGCTCGCCGAGGGTTTCCAGTAGTGCTTGTGCAATCGGGTTAGACGGCACGCGCATCCCGATAGTTTTACGCTTTTCCTGTAACAGGCGACGCGGCACCTCTTTCGTCCCTTTCAGGATGAACGTGTAGTTGCCCGGCGTGTTGTTCTTGATAAGTCGGAACGCCACGTTGTCGACATAAGCATAGGTGGACAGTTCGGAAAGGTCGCGGCACATCAGGGTAAAGTTGTGTCCGTCCGGCAGCTGGCGAATGCGGCAAATACGCTCCATTGCCCCTTTATCTTCAATTTTACAGCCCAGCGCGTAGCCGGAATCGGTCGGGTAGACAATAACGCCACCTTTACGGACGATCTCCACGGCCTGATTGATCAAGCGCGGCTGCGGGTTATCCGGATGGATATAGAAAAACTGACTCATACTTCCCTCTCTTCAATTTGCTGTGGCTGTTCCCAGAGCTGCCAGACCGGTTCAACGCCTGCGGGCAACCAGAGCTTACGCCCCAGTTCAATCCATGCACAAGGCTGATGGAAATCAGACCCCTGCGACGCAAGCAGACCATACTGACGGGCGTAAGTCGCGAGCTGTGCTCGCTCATTGGGAGCCTGCTGGCACTGAGCGACTTCCATCGCCTCACCGCCGCACTCGGCAAAGTGTGCCAACAGTCTTTTCAGCCATTTAGCAGAAAGATTATACCGCCCAGGATGGGCCAGCACGGCCTTACCGCCAGAATGATGAATCACATCAATAGCTTGTTTTATTGTACACCACTGTGGAGGAACGTATCCGGTTTTCCCGCGTGCCAGATACTTTTTAAAGACATCCGCCATCGTCGTCGCCTTGCCCGCCTCAACCAGAAAACGGGCAAAGTGACCACGCGTCACCGCCCCGCCGTTCGCCAGTTTTTGCGCACCCTCCAGCGCGCCCGGAATATGCGCCTTTTCCAGTCGATCGCCAATCATCTCCGCGCGCTGGTGACGACGTGTTTTTTGTTCTTGCAAAAATGCGCACATTGCCGGATGTTCTATATCGATGTTCAGGCCAACGATATGAATTTCGTGGTTTTCCCAGACGGTCGAGATTTCGACACCGGAGATCAGATTCAGCGCTAACCCACTGCGGGCGATCTCAGCGCGCGCCGCCGGAATGGCATCTGTCGTATCGTGATCGGTTATCGCCAGCGTGCCAACACGCATTTCAACGGCACGATGGACTAACGCTTCAGGCGTCAGCAGACCATCAGAAGCCTGAGTGTGGCTGTGTAAATCGTAAATTACGGCGTAAGTGGTATCGCTCAAAGCACTTCCCATCACAGGTTGAAAACATCCGAAAACTCTATGATAACGATTTGCCGCGAAATTCTGAAATCAAGGGTTGACAATACGC
>NZ_JBJURN010000007.1:105967-143525 GCF_046622475.1 Enterobacter sp. LM3
ACGAGAAAGGTATCTGAAAATGACAGCACATTGCACTCTGCACGGTTGGTGGCGCACTTCCTGATTATCGGGCAGTGTCACGCGTCTGCGAAATGCAAACAGATACCCAGCCCGCTACCAAGCGGGCTTTTTTTTGAACAAAATAAATGAGAACAACACAATGCAAACAGCCAAACCTGACCTTGAGTTGCTGACCTGCGAGGCGGCCTATCGCCACAACCCAACCGCGTTGTTTCATCAGGTCTGCGGTGCCCGTCCGGCCACCCTGTTACTGGAATCCGCCGATATCGACAGTAAGGACGATCTCAAAAGCCTGCTGCTGGTCGACAGTGCGCTGCGCATTACCGCATTAGGTGACACCGTCACCATTAAAGCGTTATCTGACAACGGTGCAACGCTGCTGCCACTGCTGGATGCCGTCCTGCCTGCGGGCATCGAAAATGAACATCATCCGGAAATGCGGGTTCTGCATTTCCCGCCGGTCAGCCAGCTACTGGACGAAGACGCGCGCCTCTGCTCTCTGTCCGTTTTCGATGCTTTCCGCCTGCTGCAAAATCTGGTGACGGTTCCAGAAAATGAACGTGAAGCCATGTTCTTCGGCGGGTTGTTTGCATACGACCTGGTCGCCGGGTTTGAAGATTTACCAGAAACAGAACAAGGCAACCGCTGCCCGGATTACTGCTTCTACCTGGCCGAAACCTTGCTGGTGATCGACCATCAGAAAAAATACACCCGCATCCAGGCCAGCCTGTTCACGCCGTCCATGACAGAGAAAAAACGCCTTGAGCACCGCATCGCGCAGCTGCAACAGCAAATGACCGAAGCGCCACCTGCGCTGCCGGTACAGCGCGTTGAGCAGATGACCTGCGACGTCAACCAGACCGACGATCAGTACGGTGCCGTGGTTCGTCAGATGCAAAAAGCGATTCGTGCCGGGGAAATTTTCCAGGTCGTGCCGTCCCGTCGTTTCTCGCTGCCCTGCCCGTCACCGCTGGCGGCCTACGACGTGCTGAAAAAGAGCAACCCAAGCCCGTACATGTTCTTTATGCAGGACAATGATTTCACCCTGTTTGGCGCATCACCGGAAAGCTCACTGAAATACGACGCCACCAGCCGCCAGATTGAGATCTACCCGATTGCCGGGACGCGCCCGCGTGGTCGTCGTGCTGATGGTTCACTGGATCGCGATCTCGACAGCCGTATCGAGCTGGAAATGCGTACCGACCATAAAGAGCTGTCCGAGCACCTGATGCTGGTCGACCTGGCCCGTAACGATCTGGCCCGTATTTGCACCCCCGGCAGCCGTTATGTTGCAGACCTGACCAAAGTTGACCGTTACTCGTTCGTGATGCACCTGGTTTCCCGCGTGGTCGGTGAACTGCGTAGCGACCTCGATGTTCTGCACGCTTATCGCGCCTGCATGAATATGGGCACCCTGAGCGGTGCACCGAAAGTGCGAGCCATGCAGCTGATTGCCGCTGCCGAAGGACGTCGTCGCGGTAGCTACGGTGGTGCCGTGGGCTATTTCACCGCGCACGGTGATCTGGATACCTGCATCGTGATCCGCTCCGCCTATGTCGAGGACGGTATTGCCACCGTCCAGGCAGGCGCAGGGATTGTTCTTGATTCTGTTCCGCAGTCTGAAGCTGACGAAACGCGCAGTAAAGCCCGCGCGGTATTGCGCGCCATTGCTACCGCACACCATGCACAGGAGATTTTCTGATGGCTGACATTCTGCTGCTCGATAATATCGACTCTTTTACCTATAACCTGGCAGATCAGCTGCGCGCGAATGGTCATAACGTCGTTATCTACCGTAACCATGTTCCGGCACAAACGCTGATTGACCGGCTGGCGACCATGCAAAACCCGGTGCTGATGCTTTCCCCAGGCCCCGGTGCCCCCAGTGAAGCCGGTTGTATGCCCGAGCTGCTGACCCGGATGCGCGGCAAGCTGCCGATTATCGGTATCTGTCTGGGGCACCAGGCGATCGTCGAAGCCTATGGCGGTTACGTGGGTCAGGCGGGCGAAATCCTTCATGGTAAAGCATCCAGCATTGAACATGACGGCCAGGCGATGTTTGCCGGGCTGCCAAACCCGCTGCCGGTGGCGCGCTATCACTCCCTTGTCGGTAGCAACATTCCGGCAGGCTTAACCATTAACGCCTCGTTTGAAGGGATGGTGATGGCTGTGCGCCACGATGCGGATCGTGTCTGTGGTATGCAGTTCCACCCTGAGTCTATTCTGACCTCCAACGGTGCGCGTCTGCTGGAACAAACGCTGGACTGGGCGCTGCAGAAACTGGAGCAAACCAATACCCTGCAGCCGATTCTGGAAAAACTGTATCAGGCACAGACCCTGAGCCAACAGGAAAGCCACCAGCTCTTCTCCGCCGTGGTTCGCGGCGAGCTGAAACCGGAGCAACTGGCGGCCGCACTGGTGAGCATGAAAGTGCGCGGTGAAAGCCCGCAGGAAATTGCTGGTGCCGCGACGGCGCTGCTGGAAAACGCCGCCCCGTTCCCACGCCCGGACTATCAGTTTGCGGATATCGTCGGTACCGGTGGTGACGGCAGCAACAGCATCAATATCTCTACTGCCAGCGCCTTCGTGGCGGCAGCGTGTGGCCTGAAAGTGGCAAAACACGGTAACCGTAGCGTATCCAGCCGTTCCGGCTCGTCTGATTTGCTGGCGGCCTTCGGCATCAACCTGGACATGAAAGCCGAGCGTTCCCGCGAAGCACTGGATGACCTGGGCGTCTGCTTCCTGTTTGCGCCGAAGTATCACACCGGTTTCCGCCACGCGATGCCGGTTCGCCAGCAACTTAAGACCCGCACGCTGTTTAACGTGCTGGGGCCGCTGATCAACCCGGCGCATCCGCCGCTGGCACTGATTGGCGTCTACAGCCCGGAGCTGGTACTGCCGATTGCAGAAACGCTTCGCGTGCTGGGTTACCAACGTGCCGCGGTGGTACACAGCGGAGGAATGGATGAGGTTTCCCTTCATGCGACAACACTGGTCGCTGAACTGAACAACGGTGAAATCCTGAGCTACCAGCTTGAGGCATCTGACTTCGGTTTAGCACCGTATCATCAGGAGGCGCTGGCCGGTGGTACACCAGAAGAAAACCGTGACATTCTCACGCGCTTATTACAAGGTAAGGGAGAGGTTGCCCATGAGGCCGCCGTTGCCGCCAACGTCGCCATGCTGATGCGGTTGCACGGTGAGGAAGACCTGAAAGCGAACGCTCAAAAAGTTCTGGACGTACTGCGCTCCGGTGCAGCCTACGATCGCGTTACCGCACTTGCGGCAAGAGGATAAAGAATGCAGACCGTTTTAGCGAAAATCGTTGCCGATAAGGCCATCTGGGTGGAAGCCCGCAAAGTGCAGCAACCGCTTGCCAGTTTTCAGAATGACGTCGTCCCAAGTAGCCGTCGTTTCTATGATGCCCTGCAGGGAGCCCGCACTGCGTTTATTCTTGAGTGCAAAAAGGCCTCTCCATCGAAAGGCGTTATTCGTGACGATTTCGACCCGGCGCGTATTGCCGGTATCTATAAACATCATGCGTCAGCCATCTCCGTGCTGACGGATGAAAAGTATTTCCAGGGCAGTTTTGATTTTCTGCCTATTGTCAGCGGTATCGCGCCGCAGCCGATCCTGTGCAAAGACTTTATTATCGACCCGTACCAGATCTGGCTGGCGCGTTTTTACCAGGCCGACGCCTGCCTGCTGATGCTTTCGGTACTCGACGACGAACAGTATCGCCAGCTTTCCGCCGTCGCACACAGCCTGAACATGGGTGTGCTGACCGAAGTGAGCAACGAAGAAGAGCTGGAACGCGCGCTTGCGCTGAAGGCCAAAGTCGTCGGTATTAACAACCGCGATCTGCGCGATCTGTCGATTGACCTGAACCGTACGCGCCAGCTGGCTCCTCGTTTAGGTTCTGGCGTCACGGTGATCAGCGAATCCGGCATTAACAGCTACGCCCAGGTCCGCGAACTGAGCCACTTTGCCAACGGTTTTCTGATTGGCTCCGCCATGATGGCCCACGACGATCTCAATGCTGCGGTACGCCGTGTGTTACTGGGTGAAAACAAAGTGTGCGGGTTAACTCGTGAACAGGATGCCCAGGCCGCGTATGAGTCGGGAGCAATTTACGGCGGGCTGATCTTTGTTGAAGCGTCCCCTCGCGCGGTGACGGAAGAACAGGCGCGTAAGGTCATGGCAGCCGCCCCGCTCAGCTATGTGGGTGTCTTCCGTAACGCCAGTGTTGCGGACGTTGCGGCAAAAGCCGAGGCGTTATCCCTGAGCGCAGTACAGCTGCACGGTGATGAAGATCAGGCCTATATTGATGCCCTGCGCGTCGTTCTGGCTCCTCAGGTGCAAATCTGGAAAGCACAAAGCGTTGGCGATACGTTGCCAGCCCGTAACCTGAATTATGTTGATAAATACGTGCTCGACAACGGCCAGGGCGGCACGGGTCAGCGTTTTGACTGGTCGCTGCTGAACGGCGAAGTGCTGGACAATGTCCTGCTGGCGGGTGGACTCGGCCCGGATAACTGTGTAGACGCGGCCAAAACCGGCTGCGCAGGCCTCGATTTCAATTCTGGCGTAGAGTCCCAACCGGGAATTAAAGATGCCGGCAAGCTGGCCTCGGTATTTAAAACTCTGCGTGCATATTAAGGAAGAAAAAATGACGACATTGTTAAACCCTTATTTTGGTGAGTTCGGTGGGATGTACGTCCCGCAAATCCTGATGCCTGCGCTGCGCCAGCTGGAAGAAGCGTTTGTCAGTGCGCAGAAAGACCCGATGTTTCAGGCTGAATTTACCGACCTGCTGAAAAACTACGCGGGCCGTCCTACGGCGCTGACCAAATGCCGCAACCTGACCGAAGGGACAAAAACCACGCTGTATCTCAAGCGTGAAGACCTGTTGCACGGCGGTGCGCATAAAACCAACCAGGTGCTGGGCCAGGCGCTGCTCGCGAAACGGATGGGCAAAACCGAAATCATCGCTGAAACCGGTGCTGGCCAGCACGGCGTGGCGTCTGCACTCGCCAGCGCCCTGCTCGGTCTGAAATGCCGCATCTACATGGGGGCGAAGGACGTTGAGCGCCAGTCTCCGAATGTGTTCCGTATGCGTCTGATGGGCGCTGAAGTGATCCCGGTACACAGCGGCTCCGCGACGCTGAAGGATGCCTGTAACGAAGCGCTGCGCGACTGGTCTGGCAGCTATGAAACCGCGCACTATATGCTCGGCACTGCTGCAGGTCCGCACCCGTTCCCGACTATCGTGCGTGAGTTCCAGCGTATGATCGGTGAAGAAACCAAAGCGCAGATCCTCGAAAAAGAAGGCCGTCTGCCGGACGCGGTGATCGCCTGCGTGGGCGGCGGTTCTAACGCCATCGGCATGTTTGCTGATTTTATCGACGAAACCAGCGTCGGTCTGATTGGCGTTGAACCTGCCGGTCACGGGATTGAATCGGGTGAACACGGTGCGCCGCTGAAGCATGGCCGCGTGGGAATTTACTTTGGTATGAAATCCCCGATGATGCAGACCGATGAAGGTCAGATTGAAGAGTCTTACTCTATCTCTGCCGGTCTGGATTTCCCGTCCGTTGGGCCTCAGCACGCTTACCTGAACAGCACTGGCCGCGCGGATTATGTCTCCATTACCGATGATGAAGCACTGGAAGCCTTTAAAACGCTGTGCCGTCACGAAGGGATCATCCCGGCGCTGGAGTCCTCGCATGCCCTGGCGCACGCGCTGAAAATGATGAAAGAAAACCCGGAAAAAGAGCAACTGCTGGTGGTGAACCTTTCCGGTCGCGGTGACAAAGACATCTTCACCGTTCACGATATTCTGAAAGCACGAGGGGAAATCTGATGGAACGCTACGATAACGCATTTGCACAACTGAAGGCTCGCCAGGAAGGCGCGTTTGTCCCCTTCGTTACCCTCGGCGACCCAGGCCCGGAGCAATCGCTAAAAATTATCGACACCCTGATTGAAGCCGGTGCCGACGCGCTGGAGCTGGGTATTCCGTTCTCTGACCCGCTGGCAGACGGCCCGACTATTCAGAACGCCACCCTGCGCGCATTTGCGGCGGGTGTTACCCCAACCCAGTGTTTTGAGATGCTGGCAGCAATTCGTCAGAAGCACCCGACCATTCCGATTGGACTGCTGATGTACGCTAACCTGGTGTTTAACCGCGGCATTGATGAGTTCTACGCCGAGTGCGCGCGCGTGGGTGTCGACTCCGTGCTGGTGGCCGACGTGCCGGTGGAAGAGTCTGCGCCCTTCCGCCAGGCGGCAATGCGTCACAACGTTGCCCCCATTTTCATCTGCCCACCGAACGCCGATGACGAACTGCTGCGCCAGATTGCCTCTTACGGACGTGGTTACACTTACCTGCTCTCCCGTGCAGGCGTGACCGGAGCTGAAAACAAAGCGGCGCTGCCACTGCATCATCTGGTGGAAAAACTGGCGGAATACCACGCTGCACCACCGTTGCAGGGCTTCGGGATCTCCTCTCCGGAACAGGTTACCGCTGCGATAGAGGCAAAAGCGGCCGGGGCGATTTCCGGTTCCGCTATCGTCAAAATCATCGAGAAGAACGTTGATAAGCCAGAGCAGATGCTGGCTGAACTGAACGCGTTCGTCAGCGCAATGAAAGCGGCCACGCGCAAAGCATAACCTCATCACCGTCTGGCTTCCCTGCCAGACGGTTCCCCTACTCCCGCGGGATAATCTCCAGATTCAGCTTATTTGTGAAGTTGAGGAAGTATGGCCGCGCGTTGGTAGCAAAAAGCAACAGCGCTGGTTGTATTATGCATGGGAGACTCGTCTGAAACACATTATTGCCCATGCACTCCTGTGATGGAATAATCTAAACAAATCCTCTCCGGCTGACCTTTTTTACTTTACTTAACCTGATGCCTGATTATAATGTCGACAAATTCATACAGGAGTCATACGTTGGACAGTCACCCTTATTTCATTTGCAAGGCAAGCTAACGCGACGTATTCCTGCCGCTGCTTGCCGAACTGGCGGGCAGCAATCCCTTCTTAATTGACGATTGCATCCCCGATAAATTTACAAAGCGCGACTTATCGCGAGGTTTATCGTCATGTTCATGTTTAAAAACTCATTATTCCCTCCACCATCGGCGCGACATTAATCACCGTTTAAGGTGACAATTTGTCGTGTGCTGAATACAGCACGTATTTATTCTTCCAGCATAAATGGAGGAACATATGCTGATGTTCCCTTATATCTCAAATTTACTGGCAGCCATGCTGCTGGGAGCACTTATTGGTGCCGAAAGACAATGGCGTCAACGTATGGCGGGGCTGCGGACAAATGCACTGGTCGCCACCGGCGCTGCGGTATTTATTCTTAGCTCAATATCAACATCGCCGGACAGTCCGGGACGCATTGCCGCCCAGATAGTCTCCGGTATTGGCTTTCTTGGCGCTGGCGTCATCATGCGTGAAGGCATGAACGTGCGCGGCCTCAATACTGCCGCCACGCTCTGGTGCTCGGCAGCCATCGGCGTGCTGTGCGGGCTGGGACAATTCTGGAATGCCGCGGCGGCCACCCTCATTATTCTGTGTGCCAATATTTTACTGCGTGAAGCGGCGCAGCGAATTAATCAGTATCCAGCCGCTGCAGATGAAGAAAAACGCTATGTCCTGAAAGTAACCTGCAATCATGATAATGAAAGCGCAGTACGTCAGCTTTTATTTAATGTGGCAAAGGAGTTTTCTCTGAGCGTGCAGGGACTCGGTTCGTCGGTGCTGGATGAATCCGGGTATAAAGAAATTCATGCCGAAGTGATTAGCAGCGCAGATTCGCGAAAAACGTTCGATCTTATTATGAGTAAAATTGGCGTTAATGAAAGTATCACCTCTGTACGCTGGAGCCTTGCGGGGAGTTGAGATCCCGCGCCTGCCTAATAATATCGCCTGATATAAGGAGGGAATGATGGAGATTCCCATAAGCGTAAAATAAACGCACCATATTGAGTCATACCAGAAAAAATTATGCATAGTTTTTTATGCAGGGATACACACGTCTTAAAGTGGGGATAAATCATGACTGACATGAAAGTAGAAAACCGGAAATTAAACCGGCTGGCGTCAGAAAATGATAAGCAAAATAAGAAACGCTTTGCGATCGAAGCGGAAGCATTTAACAGCCCGGAGCATACGCTCTCACGACTCGAGAGCGATCGTCGCGGTCTGTACGTCGATGACGCCCGCGAGCGACTGTTCGCGTATGGCCGCAACGAGGTGGCGCATGAGAAAGCGCCGCCGGCGCTGGTTCAACTGCTGCAGGCATTCAATAACCCGTTTATCTACGTTCTGATGGCGCTTGCCGTCGTGAGTTTCTTCACCGACTACTGGCTTCCGCTACGCAGTGGAGAGGAAACCGATCTGACGGGGGTCACTATCATTCTGACCATGGTCAGCCTGAGCGGCTTACTGCGTTTCTGGCAGGAGTTTCGTACCAACAAGGCCGCCCAGGCGCTGAAATCAATGGTAAGAACCACCGCCACGGTGCTGCGTCGGGGCGGTGAAGGTAATGAGTCGGTCAAAATGGAAATCGCCATTGAGGAGCTGGTGCCGGGCGACATTATCTTCCTCGCGGCGGGCGATCTGGTGCCTGCGGATGTGCGCCTGCTGGAGTCCCGGGACCTGTTTGTCAGCCAGTCGATTCTTACCGGCGAATCTTTACCGGTGGAAAAATATGACGTGATGGCGAGCGTCTCTGGTAAAGACAGCCAGCGGCTACCGGCCCCCGATCGCAGCAAAGGCCTGCTGGAACTTGGCAACATCTGCCTGATGGGCACCAACGTGACCAGCGGCAGAGCGCAGGCGGTGGTCGTGGCGACAGGCGGCCAGACCTGGTTCGGGTCGCTGGCAAAATCCATCGTCGGTACACGCTCGCAAACGGCGTTCGACCGCGGTGTGAACAGCGTCAGCTGGTTGCTTATCCGTTTTATGCTGGTGATGGTGCCCATTGTGCTGCTGATTAACGGCTTCAGCAAAGGTGACTGGGTCGAGGCATCGCTGTTTGCGCTGGCGGTTGCCGTCGGTTTAACCCCGGAAATGCTGCCGATGATCGTCAGTTCGAACCTGGCGAAGGGCGCTATTGCCATGTCGAGACGCAAAGTGATCGTCAAGCGGCTGAACGCTATTCAGAACTTTGGCGCAATGGATGTGTTATGTACCGATAAAACCGGCACCCTGACGCAGGACCACATTATCCTGGAGCATCACCTGGACACGCGTGGTAGCGAAAGCAGCCGGGTACTGGCGCTGGCCTGGCTCAACAGCAACAGCCAGAGCGGCACCCGTAACCTGATGGATCGTGCGATCTTACACGTTGGTGAGGGGCGTCTGGCACCCGCCGTGAAGGAGAGCTTCGTTAAGCTCGATGAGCTGCCCTTCGATTTTGTGCGCCGCCGCGTTTCTGTTTCGGTGGAAGATGTGCGCGACGGCCGCAGAAGTCTCATCTGCAAAGGCGCGGTGGAAGAGATGCTGATGGTCGCCACGCACCTGCGCGAAGGAGACCGCGTAGTGGCGCTGGACGAGACGCGTCGCGACCTGCTGTTGGCGAAAACACAGGATTACAATGCGCAGGGGTTTCGCGTACTGCTGGTGGCGACCCGTTCGCTGGACGACTCACCGCGTAATCAGGCACTTTGCGCCGGGGATGAACAGGAACTGACGATAGAAGGGATGCTGACGTTCCTTGACCCGCCGAAAGAGAGTGCGGAAAAGGCCATTACCGCACTGCGCGACAACGGCGTGGCGGTGAAGGTGCTCACCGGCGACAACCCTGTGGTGACTGCCCGTATCTGCCTTGAGGTGGGGATCGATCCGCACGGTATTCTGACAGGCACCGAGGTGGAGACCATGTCAGATCGCGAACTGGCGCAGGCGGTGGAGCAACGTTCTGTGTTCGCCAAACTGACGCCACTGCAGAAATCCCGCATTCTGAAGGCGCTGCAAAAGAACGGACATACCGTCGGTTTTCTCGGCGACGGCATTAACGATGCTCCGGCACTCCGCGATTCCGATGTGGGCATTTCCGTCGACAGCGCGGCGGATATCGCCAAAGAGTCATCGGATATTATCCTGCTGGAAAAAGATCTGATGGTGCTGGAAGAAGGCGTGATCAAAGGTCGTGAAACCTTCGGCAATATCATCAAGTACCTGAATATGACCGCCAGCTCTAACTTCGGCAACGTTTTTTCCGTACTGGTAGCCAGCGCGTTTATCCCGTTCCTGCCGATGCTGGCGATCCATCTGCTGATCCAGAACCTGATGTACGACATCTCCCAGCTGTCGCTACCGTGGGACAAAATGGATAAAGAGTTTTTGAGTAAACCGCGCAAGTGGGATGCCAAAAACATCGGCCGCTTCATGTTGTGGATTGGACCGACGTCGTCCATTTTCGACATCACCACCTTTGCGCTGATGTGGTACGTCTTTGCGGCAAACCACGTTGAGGCCCAGGCGCTGTTCCAGTCCGGCTGGTTTATTGAAGGGCTGTTGTCGCAAACGCTGGTGGTGCACATGTTAAGGACGCAGAAGATCCCGTTTATTCAGAGCCGCGCGACGCTACCGGTGCTGCTGACCACCGCCTGCGTTATGGTCATCGGTATCTATATACCGTTCTCGCCGCTGGGGGCGATGGTGGGGCTTGAACCGCTGCCGTTAAGCTACTTCCCGTGGCTGGTGGCGACGCTTCTGAGCTACTGCCTCGTGGCGCAGGGGATGAAACGCTTTTATATCAAACGGTTTGGTCAGTGGTTTTGATTCGACACAGAGGAGGCTGATATGAAGCATTCACATGACCGGATTATCGCGCTTACCTTTTTCGTTATCGGTCTGTTGGTGCTGCTGGGCGGTATCTGGCTGATATTCGAGTCACCGGGAGGGATGCATGCGTAAACGTAGCGTGGAGTCTGTGTTTATTCAGGTCATTATTTTCGCAGCCCTGATTATTTTACTCACGGTGTTTGTTTGTTAACCATTAAAGAAGGGACGCGTCTGACGCGTCCCTTTTCATCATCACGAGCTTTGCTTGCTGTCTTAATTCTGGAGCCGTGCAGGCAATCTTTAAGCTGTGCGGTTTAATGATGAAAGTCATAAAAAAGCGAGGTATTTTGGTGAAACGTTCTGGAGAGGTTTTGGAGACAGGAAAAAGGTTATATATTCCAGGCCGTTAAATCCACATATACCTTCTGAGTTCAGAGGCTTACACATGTCATGGCAATACTTCAAACAGACTTACCTGGTTAAGTTCTGGTCCCCAGTACCGGCAGTCATCGCTGCGGGGATCCTGTCTACCTATTATTTCGGCATTACTGGCACCTTTTGGGCCGTTACCGGCGAGTTTACCCGCTGGGGCGGGCAACTGCTGCAGATGGCGGGAGTGCATGCCGAAGAATGGGGTTACTATAAACTCATCCATCTGGATGGCACACCGCTGACCCGCATCGACGGAATGATGATTATCGGTATGTTCGGCGGTTGTTTTGCCGCGGCACTGTGGGCGAACAACGTTAAACTGAGAATGCCAAAGAGCCGTATTCGCATCATGCAGGCGGTGATTGGGGGGATGATCGCCGGGTTCGGCGCTCGCCTCGCAATGGGCTGTAACCTTGCCGCCTTCTTTACTGGCATTCCGCAGTTTTCGCTGCATGCCTGGTTCTTTGCCATCGCCACGGCCATAGGTTCTTATTTCGGCGCGAAATTCACTCTACTGCCGCTGTTTCGCATTCCCGTCAGGATGGTCAAAGTCAGTGCAGCTTCACCACTGACGCAAAAACCGGCGCAGGCACGCCGCCGTTTCCGCCTGGGTATGCTGGTCTTTTTTGCAATGGTTGCATGGGCTATTTGCACTGCACTGAACCAGCCAAAACTGGGGTTAGCCATGCTGTTTGGCGTGGGCTTTGGTCTGCTGATTGAGCGCGCACAAATCTGCTTTACCTCTGCGTTTCGCGACATGTGGATCACCGGCCGTACCATGATGGCCAAAGCAATTATCGCCGGTATGGCTGTCAGCGCGATCGGCATCTTCAGCTATGTGCAACTTGGCGTTGAACCGAAAATCATGTGGGCGGGCCCTAATGCAGTGATTGGCGGGCTGCTGTTTGGTTTTGGAATTGTGCTCGCTGGCGGTTGCGAAACCGGCTGGATGTACCGCGCCGTGGAAGGTCAGGTGCATTACTGGTGGGTGGGTCTGGGAAACGTGATCGGCTCTACAATCCTGGCATACTACTGGGATGACATGTCGCCCGTGCTGGCGACAAACTGGGACAAGGTCAACCTGCTGAAGACCTTTGGCCCGCTCGGCGGACTGGTGGTGACATACGCCCTGCTGCTGATCGCATTTTTACTGGTCGTCGCGCAAGAAAAACGTTTCTTCCGTCGTCGTACCGACACAACCATTGAACCCCGGGAGAATGCAGCATGAAAGAGATCGTGCCTGACTATCGCCTCGATATGATCGGTGAACCGTGCCCTTACCCGGCAGTCGCCACACTTGAAGCGCTGCCACAGCTCAGGAAAGGTGAGATTCTGGAAGTGGTGAGCGATTGCCCGCAATCCATTAACAATATTCCGCTGGATGCCCAAAACCACGGCTACACCGTGCTGGATATTCAACAGGATGGGCCTACCATTCGTTATTTGATCCAGAAGTAACATGCCCCTTGCGCCCCTCTCTGGGGCGTTCTCTCTGCCATAAAAGCCGCCTTAAGTCCCATTTTCACAGCAAATACAGTGCCTGCGGTTACGCCAGGACTAAACTTGAAGTGGATAAAAAACAAACAGGAGGTACGGCATGTTCCATTCGATTTTAGTCCCTCTCGATATTTCAGAGAGCCGTCTGACTGAACAGGTGGTTCCCTATGTTCAGGTAAACGCAGCAATCAACAACGCCAAAGTTCATTTTCTGACGGTAATACCGTCTTTCCCTTACTACTCGTCGCTTGGGCTGGCGTATTCGGTTGAGATGCCGAAACTGGCTGAGATACAGCAGGATGCACTAGAGAAACTGAATGAGATTGTTAAACAGTTCAACCTGCCCGCTGACCGCATCCAGACGCATGCCATTTCTGGCTCGCCGAAAGATCAGATCCTGAAGCTGGCGGACACCATCAACGCTGACCTGATTATTATTGCCTCTCATCGGCCTGATATTACAACTTACCTTTTAGGATCAAACGCTGCGGTGGTCGTGCGCCACGCAAAATGTCCGGTGCTGGTTGTACGCTAAAAAATAAAGCCTCGGTTATACCGGGGCTTTTTTACAAGGGATCACTTCAGAGGAGAGAAAACTGGCCATCATCTGGCCAGTCTCAGGAAATAACTTAGAAACGGTAACCCGCTGAGAACATAAATACCCACGGATCCAGACGGGTGTTGATGCTTTGCTGCTCGCCAGCCGCTTTAAAGCGCACATCGGTATCGATATCCATATACCAGACTGACATATTAATCAGCCAGTCGCGGTTTATCAGATAATCCAGACCGACCTGCCCCGCCATACCCCAGGAGTCTTTCAGGCTGAGATCGGAAAGCCCAGCGTCTTTACCGGTATCGTTAAATTTCTCATTAAAGAAGGTGGTGTAGTTCACCCCCGCGCCGATGTACGGACGTACCTTACTGCTTGAATCACCAAAGTACCACTGTGCCATCAGCGTTGGAGGTAAAAGGTTTACCGTGGCGATATCTCCGGTAGGTCCGGTTCCGACATGATGGCGGAATGGCGTTGCGGCCAGGAGTTCAACGCCGATGTTATCTGTTGCCATATACGTGAACGTCAAACCTAACTGGGTATTATTGCTGACGTTAAAACCGCCCAACCCCAGCACATTATCAGAACCTTCAGTCGGACGAACTGTAGCCGAACCGGCACGAATAAAGAATTCGCCTGCTTCATGCGCGTACGCGCCACCAGAGAGACTGCTTAAGACAAGGGCTGCCACCGCTAATTTTTTCATATCCGCTCCATCGTTGTGGTTTTAATTGCGGGGGCAATATACTCACAAATGAGTAATAAGTGATCTAACACGGATCACATTAAAACCAGTAAGTTAACATTCATTGATCTGAGTTAATTTTTTATTACTCACCCTAAAGGGTTATTTTGTCTTTAAGTCAATTTTTGCCATTTCACAGTGAGAAAATTTTCCCCTTATCCCCCCTTGCTCTCCTCTCTGTCTCTGGATAATTTAGCTCTCTCACAATGTGATTTGATGCGTTCTTCTATTGCAGGTGTGCCATGAGTGATCTCAATCCGTGCATGACGTGCGGGGCCTGTTGTGCGTATTTTCGAGTCTCTTTCTACTGGGCCGAAGCCAGCGATGGCGGCGGTACCGTTCCGGTTCAGCTCACTGAGCCCGTCTCTCCTTTTCTGCGTTGCATGAGCGGTACGAACCAAAAACAGAGCCGTTGTTCGGCACTGGAGGGCACGCCCGGGGAGGCCACACGTTGTAAAATCTACGAGCAGCGCCCCAGCCCATGCCGGGATTTTTCGATGTCGGGGGCGGATGGACAGGTTAACGAAGCCTGTAATCGCGCACGTGCGCACTACGGATTACCTCCGCTTTACAAAGATATGCTTTTCCATACAAGCCTTGATGCTGCCACGGCAGCGTTATCCGGTGTACAATTGCCGGCTAATTAACACCTGCAATACTCAAGGAGAGTGCATGTCTATCACGGCGAATTCTGTCTACCGTGACACGGGAAATTTTTTCCGCAATCAGTTCATAACCTTTTTACTGATCGCATTGTTATGCGCCTTTATCACGGTGGTGCTTGGTCATGCGTTCTCTCCGAGTGAAGAACAAATTGCCAGCCTGAGCCAGGGCGACCATCTTGCGGGCAGCGTGGGGTTGTTTGACCTGGTGCAGAACATGACGCCTGAGCAACAGCAAATTCTGCTGCGCGCGTCAGCTGCCTCAACCTTTTCAGGTCTGATTGGCAATGCCATTCTTGCGGGTGGTGTACTGCTGATGATCCAGCTCGTGTCCGCAGGCCATCGCGTGAGTGCATTACGCGCTATCGGTGCCAGCGCACCTGTACTGCCGAAGCTGTTTATCCTCATCTTTTTAACCACCATGCTGGTGCAAATGGGGATTATGCTTATTGTGGTACCGGGTGTGTTACTGGCTATAGTGCTCTCCTTCGCGCCGGTGATGGTTGTGCAGGACAAAATGGGGATCTTCACCGCAATGCGGAGCAGTGCAAAGCTGGCGTGGTCTAACATGCGCCTGGTGGCTCCGGCCGTGATCGGCTGGCTGCTTGCTAAAACGCTCCTGTTATTGTTTGCACCAAACTTTGCTGTGTTAACGCCAAATGTTGGCGCGGTGGTGGCAAATACGCTGAGCAACCTGATTTCAGCTGTACTGCTGGTCTATCTGTTCCGCCTGTATATGTTAATTCGTCAGTAATCCTGAGGCTGGGTGCATCGCTGCGCCCGGCCCTGCTCAGAAGATGGAATCACAGAATGAAGCAGTTTCTTGATTTTTTACCGCTGGTGGTCTTTTTCGCTTTTTATAAGTTGTATGACATTTTTGCGGCAACCTATGCGCTGATCATTGCTACCGCCGTGGTGCTGATCTATAGCTGGATCCGCTATCGCAAAGTAGAAAAAATGGCGCTCATCACTTTCGGTCTGGTGGTCGTATTCGGCGGGCTTACCCTGGCCTTCCACAATGTTGAATTCATCAAATGGAAGGTTACAGTGATTTATGCGCTGTTTGCAGGCGCGTTATTGGTCAGCCAGTGGGTAATGAAAAAGCCGCTGATCCAGCGCATGCTGGGTAAAGAACTCACTCTGCCGCAGGATGTATGGTCCCGCCTTAACCTCGCCTGGGCCGTCTTCTTCATTCTGTGTGGCCTGGCTAACATCTATATCGCCTTCTGGTTACCGGAAGAAATTTGGGTCAACTTTAAGGTCTTTGGCCTGACCGCGCTGACGCTTATTTTTACGCTCTTAAGCGGTGTATATATTTATCGTCACATACCGCAGGACGACAAACACTGATCGATGATGACCGGAACGCAGTACAACAGGCGTTCTGGTCTATTTTCTCCAGTCGAAAATCATAGTAGCATCCCGCCTGAAGTCTTCAGTTACGAGTTAAAACAATGACAACAAATGACGCCCCTCAGGGCGAACTGGTATTACGCACACTGGCAATGCCCGCTGACACGAATGCCAATGGCGATATTTTTGGCGGCTGGTTAATGTCGCAAATGGATATGGGCGGCGCAATCCTGGCGAAAGAGATTGCGCATGGACGTGTAGTCACCGTTCGGGTGGATGGCATGAGCTTCCTGCGCCCGGTTGCGGTGGGTGATGTGGTCTGCTGCTATGCGCGATGCGTAAAACGTGGCAATACGTCGATTTCCATCAACATTGAAGTATGGGTGAAAAAAGTCTCTTCCGAACCTATCGGGCAACGTTATAAAGCAACGGAAGCGCTGTTTATTTACGTGGCTGTAGACAGCCAGGGCAAACCTCGCCAGCTTCCTCAGTCCTGAGAATCAGGCAAAAAGAAGCCTCTTTACAGAGGCTTCTTTCATTCCATTTGCGCCCCGCCGTTCAGGCGGAAAATAATATTCACCGTCAGCCCACTCCCCGGTTTACCCGCTTCGTAACGCCATTTGCGCATCGCCGTTTTAACTTCGCGTTCAAACATGTTAGAAGGCTGCGCCGACAGGATTTCTACATTCTCCACGCGCCCGTCCGGCGTTACGTCAAATTTAACGCGTACACGGCCTTCAATACGTAACATCTGAGCACGCGGTGGATATTGCGGCTGGTAACGGCTCAGTGCGCGCGGGCCTGCGGGTGCAGTGACCGTCGGTTTCGCCGCTGTCGCGGTATTGTTCATCGCCGGACGCGACGGTGCTGCATTCTCTACCGTTTGCGTAGCGTGAGGCTCAACCGGACGTTCTTCACGTATCGGACGCTCTTCCACCTTCTTCACCGGTTTTGGCTTCGGCTTAGGTTTAGGCTTCGGTTCCGGCTTGTGGATCACCACCGGAGCTTCTTTCGGCGGTTCCGGGATCGGTTCAGGTTCTGGTTCAGCAACCGGTTGAGGCTGCGCTGGTGGAGGGGCGACCTGCGGCGGTGCAAGATCCGCTGGCGATACCATCACCACAGAAATGGGCTGCGCTGGCGCGGGCATTTCAATAACCTGATGAACCGAGGTATAGAGCAACCCTGCCACGACGGTACCGTGAATAACGACAGAAAGTAACGTCGGCCAGGGAAAGCGGCGAGGTAGGTCAAGGGTCATCGAAGTCATAATCATCACATTAAAAAACCAGACCTCGATTTTAAATGCAAATAGCAATCATATTCAATAAGACACTTTGTCTTCGCGCAATTTAAGCGCACAGCAGGTCCAAAAAGATGCATTTAGATCAGGGTATTAACATTGTTTTTATCTTTACATTGCAGTCAATTGTGCTTTCACATAACGTAAATGACACTTTTAACGGTTAAGGAGCTTCGCCGTGCTTTACGTGATTTATGCTGAAGATATCGCTAATTCCCTGGAAAAACGCCTTTCAGTTCGCCCTGCCCATCTGGCGCGCTTACAGTTGCTGCATGATGAAGGCCGATTACTGACCGCGGGCCCAATGCCCGCAGTAGACAGCAATGACCCTGGCGCAGCCGGTTTCTCTGGCTCTACGGTGATTGCAGAGTTTGAATCTCTGGAGGCGGCGAAATCCTGGGCCGACGCCGACCCGTACATTGCGGCCGGTGTGTACGAAAAGGTCACGGTTCGACCGTACAAGAAAGTGTTCTGATGTAAAAAAGGCTCCCTCAGGAGCCTTTCTCTCAATGCAGCGACGCTAACCTCGCCGCAAATCCGACAAACAGCAACCCTATCAGCCCATTCCCCAGCTTTGCCAGTTTCTTTTTGGTTTTAAGATAACGTGTGACAAAAGCACCAGAGAAGATCAGGAAGCTCATATATATAAAGCTGATCAGCTCAAGAGTCGTCGCCAGGATCAGGAAAGAGGTACCCGTATTTTCAGCACTCACGTCAATAAACTGCACAAAGAACGAAACGTAAAACAGAATCGCTTTGGGGTTCGTCAGGCTCAATACCAGCGCGCGCTTCATGATGGCGCTTGCAGGCTCGGCTCCAGTCGCGTGAGCATTACTCTGACGAGTGATAACCGACCAGAGCATTTTCCCGCCCAGCCACAACAGATAAAACGCCCCCAGATAACGCACGATATTAAATAAAACCGGGGTTGTCTGGATCAATGCGGCAACACCCGCCCAGGCCAGAAACATCAATACTGCATCACCGATGAACACGCCGGTCGCAGCCAGATAACCTTTTTTGACGCCGTGACCAATTCCGGTCTTCAGCACAAACAAGGTGTTCGGCCCAGGTACCAGCACAATAAAGAACGCGCCGACAACGTACGTCCAGAAATTAAGCACTCCAAACTCCGCAAACACTTCTCCCTCCTTTTGCTAAAAACAACGAGAATATCGCTGCAATAACGATATTCATAAAATCAGACGCTATAAAATCAGTGGGCACCTTAACGGTGCCCTCATGGTACTCAGATATCCTGGATCGCGAACAGCAACGCGTTACGATGTTTGTCCAGTCCACATTTTCTGATAGCGTGGATACGCATATTGCGGCGGGATTGTGCTTCCAGCCAACGAGCCTTGCGACGACTCACCTGTCGCAACATGCGCCAGCGCCCTACTTCTGTTCTACTGCGCTTCATGTCTACAACTCTTTCTCTAACAGAAATCCCATTATAAACCCAACCCCTCAGCAAACCAGCGCTTTTATCTGGCGTTTTTATTTGCCAGATGAATCCTGATGCGTACACTCATAACAATACGCTTTCAAAAGGATTTTCTTATCTATGACAACCTTCTACACCGTGGTGAGTTGGCTGGTCATTCTGGGATACTGGCTGTTAATCGCGGGTGTGACGTTGCGCATCCTGATGAAGCGCAGAGCCGTACCCTCTGCCATGGCCTGGCTACTGATTATTTACATCCTGCCGTTGGTGGGCATTATTGCCTATCTCTCGTTTGGTGAGCTTCATCTCGGTAAGCGCCGTGCCGAACGTGCCCGGGCCATGTGGCCTTCTACCGCAAAATGGCTCAACGATCTTAAAGCCTGTAAACATATTTTCGCTGAGAACAACAGTAGCGTCGCTTCCTCGCTGTTTAAACTGTGCGAGCGTCGCCAGGGAATTGCCGGCGTAAAAGGGAATCAGCTCCAGCTCCTGACAACCTCCGATGATGTGATGCAGGCGTTGATCCGTGATATTCAGCTGGCTCGCCATAACATTGAGATGGTGTTCTATATCTGGCAACCCGGTGGGATGGCCGATCAGGTCGCAGAATCGCTGATGGCGGCCGCTCGCCGGGGCATCCACTGCCGCCTGATGCTGGACTCCGCCGGCAGCGTCGCGTTTTTCCGCAGCCCCTGGGCAGGCATGATGCGTAATGCCGGTATCGAAGTGGTTGAGGCGCTAAAGGTCAACCTGCTGCGTGTTTTTCTGCGCCGCATGGATCTTCGTCAGCACCGTAAAATGATCATGATCGATAACTATATTGCCTATACCGGCAGTATGAACATGGTTGACCCGCGTTTCTTCAAGCAAGATTCTGGCGTCGGACAATGGGTTGACCTGATGGCAAGAATGGAAGGCCCGATTGCCACCTCTATGGGGATCGTCTACTCCTGTGACTGGGAAATTGAAACCGGCAAACGCATTCTTCCTCCGCCACCGGACGGTAATATCATGCCGTTTGAAGAGGCCAGTGGCCACACTATTCACACCATCGCCTCCGGGCCGGGTTTCCCGGAAGATTTGATTCATCAGGCGCTGCTCGCTGCCACCTACTCAGCGCGTGAATATCTGATCATGACCACCCCCTACTTTGTTCCCAGCGATGATCTGCTGCACGCGATTTGTACCGCTGCGCAGCGTGGTGTGGACGTCAGTATTATTATGCCGCGCAAAAATGACTCGCTGCTCGTGGGCTGGGCCAGCCGCGCCTTCTTTACCGAACTGCTGGCTGCTGGCGTGAAAATTTACCAGTTCGAGGGCGGGCTTCTGCATACCAAGAGCGTACTGGTTGACGGTGAGCTGAGCCTGGTGGGAACCGTCAATCTCGATATGCGCAGCCTGTGGCTAAATTTTGAGATCACGCTGGTGATAGACGATTCCGGATTTGGTGGCGATCTGGCGGCGGTACAGGATGACTATATCTCCCGCTCGCGCCTGCTGGATGCCAGACTGTGGGCGAAACGTCCGCTGTGGCAGAGAATTGCCGAACGACTGTTTTACTTCTTTAGCCCGTTGCTGTAAAACGTGCCCAACGATGTTAAACAGGTAGTCATCATGGAAATGGATCTGAACAATCGCCTGACCGAAGACGAAACGCTCGAGCAGGCCTATGACATTTTTCTCGAACTGGCGGTTGATAACCTCGATCCCGCAGACGTGATCCTCTTTAATCTGCAATTCGAAGAGCGCGGCGGTGCCGAATTGTTCGACCCGGCAGAAGACTGGGCCGAACACGTGGATTTCGACCTCAATCCTGATTTCTTCGCCGAAGTCGTGATTGGGCTGGCGGATGAAGATGGTGGTGAAATTAACGACATTTTTGCCCGCGTGCTGCTGTGTCGCGAGAAAGACCACAAGCTGTGCCATATTATCTGGCGTGAATAATAAAAAAGGCTGCGATGCAGCCTTTTTTATCATCTACAGACGATAAGGGCTGACGTAATGTCAGCCCTTATGTTTATAACGGATCGACTTTCAGGCAGGAAACCGCATGCCGGAAGCTGCCTTCCAGAACCGGACGTGTTTTCGCACATTCCGGCCCTGCCATCGGACACCGCGTACGGAATACGCAGCCTGAAGGCGGGTTAATCGGCGATGGCAATTCACCGTCCAGAAGCTGGATGGTTTTATTTTTTTCCAGATCGGGATCGGGGATCGGTACGGCCGACATCAGCGCTTTGGTATAAGGGTGCAACGGGTTGTGGTACACCTCATCATACGTGCCCAGTTCCACGGCATGCCCCAGATACATCACCAGTACGCGGTCAGAAATGTGTTTGACCACCGCCAGGTCGTGCGCAATGAAGATCAGCGACAGCCCCATTTCACGCTGCAGTTTTTGCAGCAGGTTAACCACCTGCGCCTGAATAGAAACGTCCAGTGCAGAAACTGGCTCATCACAGATGATCAGCTTCGGTTCGAGGATCAACGCACGTGCAATACCGATACGCTGGCACTGGCCGCCGGAGAATTCGTGCGGGTAGCGGTTGATGAGGTTAGGCAACAGCCCGACTTTCAGCATCATCGCCTTAACACGATCGCGCACTTCCTGACGTGATAACTTCGGATGATAGGTGCGCAGCGGCTCGGAGATAATCTCACCGATAGTCATACGCGGGTTTAATGATGCCAGGGGATCCTGGAAAATCATCTGGATATCGCTACGCACATCGCGCCACTCGTCCGGCTTCATGCCCAGCAAATCTTTGCCCAGCCATGCCACTTTACCGCCCGTCGCTTTCACCAGGCCAATAATGGCGCGCGCAAACGTGGATTTACCACAGCCTGACTCACCCACCACGCCCAGGGTTTCCCCTTCGTACAGGCGAAGCGTGACGCCATCCACCGCTTTCAGGGTTTTAGGCGGCTGCCAGAACCACTGTTTGCCGTCTTTAATGTCGAAATGCACTTTCAGATCGGCGATTTCGAGCAGTACATTTCTTTTTTCATCTAATGCGTTCATACCAGATCCTCCTGCGGCTTAAAGCAGGCGCGCAGACGGCCTGGTGCAAACTCGTCCAGCGGCGGAGCGCTGTTACAGATTTCCATCGCGTGCGGACAGCGCGGCTGGAACGGGCAGCCTTTCGGCAAACGCAGCAGGTTTGGCGGGTTGCCCGGAATGGTCAACAGAGATTCGCCTTCCGCGTCGAGGCGCGGAACGGCATTCAACAGGCCAATCGAGTACGGATGCGCAGGCTGATAGAACACATCTCGCGCTTTGCCATACTCCATGGTACGACCGGCATACATCACCAGCACTTTGTCGCAGATACCCGCAACCACGCCCAGGTCGTGGGTGATCATGATAATCGCCGTGTTGAATTCGCGCTTAAGCTCGTTCAACAGGGTCATGATCTGCGCCTGAACGGTCACGTCCAGCGCGGTGGTCGGTTCATCGGCGATCAGCAATTTTGGCCGACACAGCAGCGCCATCGCAATCATCACGCGCTGGCGCATACCGCCGGAAAACTCGTGCGGGAACATGCGCATGCGCTTACGTGCTTCCGGCATTTTTACCGCATCCAGCATTTTGACGGACTCTTCGAACGCTTCCGCTTTGCCCATGCCTTTGTGCAGCATCAGCACTTCCATCAGCTGTTCGCCGACGCGCATATACGGGTTAAGTGACGTCATCGGATCCTGGAAAATCATCGAAATCTGCTCAGCACGAAGCTTGTTCAGCTCCTGCTCCGGCAGGTTCAGGATCTCTTTCCCGTTGAAGGTCGCGGAACCACCAATACGCCCGTTTTGCGCCAGAAGCCCCATCAGCGCAAACGCCGTTTGTGATTTCCCCGAACCGGATTCACCCACGATCCCCAGCGTTTCACCCGCACGCAGGCTGAAGTTGAGATCGTTTACGGCGGTAACATCTCCGTCCGGCGTTTTAAAGGTGACGCGGAGGTCTTTGACATCCAGCAGAATTTTGCTCTGTTGTTGCGCCTGTGGCGCAGTTGCCGTTTCAATTATCGTCATGACGGCGCTCCTTAACGGTCTTTCGGGTCGAGGGCATCACGCAGGCCATCGCCGATAAAGTTGAAACAAAACAGGGTGACGACCAGGAAGCCCGCCGGATATAACAGCAGCCACGGAGAAACTTCCATTGAGTTTGCACCATCACTCAGAAGCGCACCCCAGCTGCTCAACGGTTCTTGCGTCCCCAGACCCAGGAAGCTCAGGAAGGATTCAAACAGGATCATGCTTGGCACCAGCAGCGAGGCATAGACCACAACCACACCCAGCACGTTAGGAACGATGTGTCGAACCACGATATTGCCGGTCGATACCCCACCAACCTGTGCGGCTTCGATAAACTCTTTGCGTTTAAGGCTCAGCGTTTGACCGCGCACAATACGCGCCATGTCCAGCCAGGAAACCATCCCGATCGCCACAAAGATCAGCAGGATATTCTGGCCAAAGAAGGTCACCAGCAGGATAACGAAGAACATGAACGGGAAGGAGTTTAATATCTCAAGCAGACGCATCATTACGGAGTCCACTTTGCCGCCAAGATAGCCGGAAAGTGAGCCATAGAGCGTACCGACGATCACCGCCACCAGCGCGGCGGCAATACCGACCATCAACGAGATACGGCCACCAATCGCCACACGAACCAGCAAATCACGCCCGGAAGAATCCGTACCGAAATAGTGCCCGGATGTCATATCCGGCGCGCTGGACATCATGCCCCAGTCGGTATCGAAATAGGTGAACTGTGACAGCATGGGAGCCAGGGTCACAAACAGAGCAATCAACACCAGCACAAACAAACTGGTGACGGCAGCACGGTTGTGCATAAAACGACGACGGGCATCTTGCCAGAGGCTACGGCCTTCTACTTCCAGTTTTTCACTGAAGTTTTCCAGCGCCTCGCTGTTTTTCTTACTCAACATCATGGCGTGCTCCAGTGTTAGTAACGGATTTTCGGGTCGATAACGGCATACAGCACATCGACAATTGCGTTAAAGAGAATGGTCAGCGTTCCGACAAGGATTGTGAGGCTTAATACCAGCGAGTAATCGCGGTTAAGCGCACCGTTAACGAACAGCTGGCCAATACCTGGCAGGCCATAAATAGTTTCAATCACCATTGAACCCGTAATAATACCGACGAAGGCCGGGCCCATATAGGACAGTACGGGTAACAGCGCAGGCTTAAGCGCGTGACGGAGAATAATCCGGTGCATTGGCAGCCCCTTTGCACGCGCGGTACGAATGAAGTTTGAGTGCAACACTTCAATCATCGAGCCACGGGTAATACGCGCAATGCTGGCAATATACGCCAGTGATAATGCCACCATCGGCAAAATCATAAACTTCAGTGCCCCGCCGTTCCAGCCGCCACCAGGCAGCCATTTCAGCGTGATGGCAAATATCATCACCAGTAATGGTGCCACAACGAAACTGGGGATAACGACCCCGGTCATTGCGACCCCCATTACGGTATAATCCCATTTGGTATTTTGTTTTAGTGCGGCAATAACGCCCGCGGCAACCCCGAGAATAACGGCCAGGAAGAATGCCGCAGCACCTAATTTAGCCGAGACCGGGAAGCTTGAAGCCACCAGGTCGTTAACGGAATAGTCTTTATATTTGAACGAGGGCCCAAAATCGCCATGCGCCAGCTGCTTCAGATAACTGAAGTATTGGGTGGAGATAGGATCGTTTAAATGATATTTCGCTTCGATATTTGCCATCACTTCTGGCGGCAGCGCACGCTCGCTGGTAAATGGACTACCGGGAGCAAGACGCATCATGAAGAACGAAATCGTAATAAGAATAAAGAGCGTCGGAATCGCTTCAAGACAGCGACGTAGGATAAATTTCAACATTGCCCGTACCTTCTGGCGTGTGCCTTTTGCACATGTTTTTTCTGGCGAACCCGAAAAATCATGTGCATATAGTGCGATGAGTTAAGACACAGTGGGGCAAATAACATTGCCCCACGGATTGCCATTAATGCTTAATGATGTACAGATCTTTGGTGTAGATGTTGTCCATCGGGTCTTTACCGGTATAACCGCCAACCCAAGGTTTCACCAGACGCGCGTTCACGTAGTAGTAAACCGGAACGATCGCAGAATCTTTACCTAACTGCTGCTCTGCTTTGTCGTACAGGGCAGTACGTTGTGCCTCATCAGTCACTTGCAGCGTTTCTTTCATGATTGAATCAAACGCCGGGCTCTTATAGTGCGCGGTATTCATGGAGCTGTCAGACAGCATGGTGTTCAGGAAGGACGTAGGTTCGTTGTAGTCCGCACACCAGCCGGCACGCGCCACATCGTAGTTACCCTGGTGACGGGTATCCAGGAAGGTTTTCCACTCCTGGTTCACCAGCTTCACATCCACACCCAGGTTTTTCTTCCAGATGGATGCAGCCGCGATAGCCAGTTTCTTGTGCAGATCGGAGGTGTTATACAGCAGGTTAAACGTCAGCGGCTTGTCTGCGGTGTAGCCCGCTTCGGCCAGCAGTTTCTTCGCTTCTTCGTTACGTTTTGCCTGTGTCCAGGTGAACCACTCTGGTTTGGTCAGCTTCGCGCCATCTGTGTATGGCGGGGTGTAACCGAATGCCGGCAGGTCGCCCTGCGCTTTCACTTTGTTTACGATGATATCGCGATCCAGACCCAGCTTCAGCGCGGTACGTACGCGAGCATCGGTAAATGGCGCTTTCTGGTTGTTGATTTCGTAGTAATACGTACACAGGTACGGATCGACGTGAACTTCGGTTGGGATCTCTTTCTTCAGCTTCTGGAAGAGTTCAATCGGCAGGTTGTTATAGGTCATGTCGATTTCGCCGCTGCGGTAACGGTTAACGTCCGTCACTTCGGAGGAAATCGGCAGATAGGTAATCTGGTCTACGATGGTTTTCGCGTTATCCCAGTAGTTGGTGTTACGCTCCATCACGATACGCTCGTTAACCACCCAGTCTTTCAGCTTATAAGCACCGTTAGTGACGATGTTAGCTGGCTGAGTCCACTTCTCACCGAATTTTTCGATGGCAGTTTTGTTAACCGGAGACATTGCCGGGTTAACCAGCAGTTTGTAGAAATACGGAACAGGTTCGCTCAGGGTGACTTCCAGAGTGTGGTCATCGATGGCTTTCACGCCGAGTTCTGATGGAGCTTTTTTACCGTCGATGATTTCATCAACGTTCAGGATGTGACCGTACTGCGGATAGCTGGCGTAAGGAGAAGCCGTTTTAGGATCAACCAGACGCTGCCAGCTATATACGAAATCTTGTGCGGTGACAGGTTCACCGTTGGACCATTTTGCGTCTTTACGCAGGTGGAATGTCCAGACTTTAAAGTCTTTATTATCCCAGCTTTCAGCCACGCCCGGGATTGGGTGACCGTCTTTCGTCGAGGTAATCAGCAGACCTTCGAACAGATCGCGACTGATATTCGCTTCAGGAACACCTTCAATCTTGTTCGGATCCAGAGACTGCGGCTCAGCGCCGTTGTTACGGATCATGGTTTGTTTTTCTGCAAGCGTTACACCTGCAGGCACGTCGGCAGCCATTGCCATATTACCCGCGATCAGCGCAGTGAAAATACCCGCTGCTATCAGACTTTTTTTTGTGATGATGGACATTGTGTTGATACTCCACTCATTATAATTACTGGCCTTCGCCAGCTGTGTATCCCCTGTTGGGGCCTGTACAGCGCAGGAGTTTTTTTTGCTGCTGTCAGGTTCTTTTTTTACTTCTTGCTATCACCGACTTCTTTATTACTGACCGCTCGTATGGCCGTCTTGCGTCGATTCTTAACACGCCTCCCCTGTCTGGGACGTGTGCTGGATACCTGAGAAGAGGACTATATGAAAATAATTCTCATCTACTTGTTTTATGCTGCAAAATATAAGGCCGGAAAGTATCAAATGGCGTAAACTCGCGCCAATACATTTTGCAAATTTGTTAAGCAATTCTCTTTTACGGTGAGTACCGCGTTTTTATGGGCAGCCCTGCCGGACATCAAACACCAGGGAAACACCCTGCTATTCAATATGATAGAGATAATTTTCTCTACAAGCGCGTCGCTGCGCTGTCATTGACTGGTTTTGTACGAAAATTTAACAACTGGTTATTATTTAGCACATTCCTCTAACGGAACGTTGAAATTACTAATATCATTTCGGTTATCTCTCAGCAAGCCCCAGAGTATCATGTGAGTCAAATAACAGATCGATCGCAGGATTTATGTGCAGGCGGGTAAACACAAAACACATAAGTTACTGAAATACATTGAATTACAATTATCAGTAGAATTTATTATGGTTTGTGCAAATTTCAACTTTATTAATATGATTTGCTGATAATCACATAAAAAACGGAGCCCGTGGCTCCGTTTATTCATATGACGTGGTTAGTGCAGCAGTCCGGGGAAAATGCTCTTTATACCGGTGACGATGAACTCAATGCCCAGCGCCATCAATAACAGACCCATAATACGGGTAATGACGTTGATGCCCGTCTGTCCCAGCAAACGCACCAGCCAGGGAGCCATACGGAACACGCCCCAACAACAAAGCGCAAAAATGGCAATCGCCACGGAGAAACCAATAAGGTGCATCAGGTTGTGGTAGCGAGTCCCCCAGACGATTGTCGAACTGATCGCCCCGGGTCCTGCCATCAACGGTAACGCCAGCGGCACCACACCAATGCTCTCGCGAATGGCGGTTTCTGACTTTTCCTGTTTGTTCTGTTTATCTTCCCCCAGCTTACCGCTGATCATCGACATGGCAATGGTGACCACCAGGATCCCACCCGCGATGCGGAAGGAGTCAATGGAAATGCCAAACAGTTGCAGGATGGCATCCCCCAGATAAAGAGAGGTAAGCAATATAATGGCCACGGACAGGTTGGCCGTGAGATTGGTTTTGTTCCTGGCCACCGCCGTCTGGTAGCTGGTCATACTAATGAAGACAGGGATAATCCCCACCGGGTTGACCAGGGCAAACAAACCAATAAAAAACTTAAAATATGTTGGAAAATCAAAGAGCGTTTGGATCACGTTTAGCTCCGCTTATGCGCATGGCCCGGGACTGATACTGTGTCATGGTAGAACCGCGCTGAAGATACGCTTTTTATTAGCATACTTCACCAGAAATCTGTGCCAAAACGTTAGCATTTCATGATGTTAAACATTTGTAGAATCAATGATAGCCACGCTTCCAATAGTTACGTAATTATTTAACAGTGGAATAATCTCAAAGAAATAACCCTGCTGAATGGTATCAGCTTGGGGGAAAATTGATGCAGATCATGATTTCCGTACTCAGAAGTGAGTAATCTGATTACGCCGCCAGGGAGATCACCTATCAAAAAGGTATGATGCTAAGGTAAGGCTCTTTTAGTAAATTAGTGAATCGACAGGAAGTAACCCTTTGTTTTACTGTGTGTTACGCAAGTCCTATAAGCCCTGACTATACTGTCTGACGTATCGAGCGCTGGTTTACTAAAAGAGTTTAAACATTATCAGGAGAGCATTATGGCTGTTACCAATATCGCTGAACTGAACGCCCTCGTAGAGCGCGTTAAAAAGGCCCAGCGTGAATATGCCAATTTCACCCAAGAACAGGTTGATAAAATCTTCCGCGCGGCCGCTCTGGCTGCTGCAGATGCTCGAATCCCTCTCGCTAAAATGGCCGTTGCCGAATCCGGCATGGGTATCGTTGAAGATAAAGTGATTAAAAACCACTTTGCTTCAGAGTATATCTACAACGCCTATAAAGATGAGAAAACCTGTGGCGTGCTGTCTGAAGACGACACCTTCGGTACGATCACCATTGCAGAACCTATCGGCATCATCTGCGGTATCGTTCCGACCACCAACCCAACGTCTACTGCTATCTTCAAATCACTGATCAGCCTGAAGACCCGTAACGCAATTATCTTCTCCCCGCACCCACGTGCGAAAGACGCCACCAACAAAGCTGCGGATATCGTCCTGCAGGCTGCCATTGCAGCTGGCGCACCTAAAGACCTCATCGGCTGGATCGATCAACCGTCTGTTGAACTGTCCAACGCACTGATGCACCACCCGGACATTAACCTGATCCTGGCGACCGGTGGCCCTGGTATGGTTAAAGCAGCATACAGCTCCGGTAAACCGGCAATCGGCGTAGGCGCAGGTAACACGCCAGTGGTTATCGACGAAACCGCAGATATCAAACGTGCTGTCGCGTCTGTACTGATGTCTAAAACCTTCGACAACGGCGTTATCTGTGCATCTGAACAGTCTGTAGTGGTTGTTGATTCCGTATACGATGCTGTTCGCGAACGTTTTGCCAGCCACGGTGGCTACATGCTGCAGGGCAAAGAGCTGAAAGCCGTTCAGGACATCATTCTGAAAAATGGCGCGCTGAACGCCGCTATCGTTGGTCAGCCAGCATATAAAATTGCTGAACTCGCAGGCTTTACCGTTCCGGTCACCACCAAGATCCTGATCGGTGAAGTTAAAGTTGTGGACGAAAGCGAGCCGTTTGCTCACGAAAAACTGTCCCCTACTCTGGCAATGTACCGTGCAAAAGATTTTGATGACGCGGTAGAAAAAGCAGAGAAGCTGGTTGCAATGGGCGGTATCGGTCACACCTCTTGCCTGTACACCGACCAGGATAACCAGCCAGAACGTGTTGCTCACTTCGGTCAGAAGATGAAGACTGCACGTATCCTGATTAACACCCCGGCTTCTCAGGGTGGTATCGGTGACCTGTACAACTTCAAACTCGCACCTTCCCTGACTCTGGGTTGTGGTTCCTGGGGTGGTAACTCCATCTCTGAAAACGTTGGTCCAAAACACCTGATCAACAAGAAAACCGTTGCTAAGCGAGCTGAAAACATGTTGTGGCACAAACTTCCGAAATCTATCTACTTCCGTCGTGGCTCTCTGCCAATCGCGCTGGATGAAGTGATTACTGATGGCCACAAACGTGCGCTCATCGTGACTGACCGTTTCCTGTTCAACAACGGCTACGCAGATCAGATCACCTCTGTTCTGAAAGCGGCTGGCGTCGAAACTGAAGTCTTCTTTGAAGTTGAAGCTGACCCAACACTGAGCGTTGTTCGCAAAGGTGCTGAACTGGCGAACTCCTTCAAACCAGATGTGATTATCGCACTGGGTGGTGGTTCCCCAATGGACGCCGCGAAAATCATGTGGGTTATGTACGAGCATCCTGAAACGCACTTCGAAGAACTGGCACTGCGCTTTATGGACATCCGTAAACGTATCTACAAGTTCCCGAAAATGGGCGTAAAAGCGAAGATGATCGCTGTGACTACCACTTCCGGTACCGGTTCAGAAGTGACACCGTTTGCGGTTGTAACTGATGATGCGACCGGCCAGAAATACCCACTGGCTGACTACGCGCTGACCCCAGATATGGCTATCGTTGATGCCAACCTGGTGATGGATATGCCGAAATCACTGTGTGCGTTCGGTGGTCTGGATGCTGTAACTCACGCCCTGGAAGCCTATGTTTCCGTACTGGCTTCTGAGTTCTCTGACGGCCAGGCTCTGCAGGCGCTGAAACTGCTGAAAGAAAACCTGCCAGCATCTTACAACGAAGGGTCTAAAAACCCGGTAGCGCGTGAGCGTGTACACAGTGCAGCAACCATCGCCGGTATCGCATTTGCCAACGCCTTCCTGGGTGTTTGCCACTCAATGGCACACAAACTGGGTTCTCAGTTCCACATTCCTCACGGTCTGGCGAACGCCCTGTTGATCAGCAACGTTATCCGTTATAACGCTAACGACAACCCAACCAAGCAGACTGCATTCAGCCAGTACGACCGTCCGCAAGCACGTCGTCGTTATGCTGAAATCGCAGACCACCTGGGTCTGAGCGCTGCGGGTGACCGTACTGCTGCGAAGATTGAGAAACTGCTGGCATGGCTGGAAAGCATTAAAGCTGAACTGGGTATTCCTAAATCCATCCGCGAAGCAGGCGTACAGGAAGCTGACTTCCTCGCTCACGTAGATAAGCTGTCTGAAGATGCATTCGATGACCAGTGTACCGGTGCTAACCCGCGCTACCCACTGATCTCCGAGCTGAAACAGATCCTGCTGGATACCTACTACGGCCGCGAGTTCAAAGAAGGTGATACTGTTGCAAAAACTGAAGCACCTGCCGTAAAAGCTGACAAAAAAGCGAAGAAAAGCGCTTAATTGATAGCCCGATAAAAAACCCGCCATTTGGCGGGTTTTTTTATGTCTGCATATTAAGCTGAAAACATTCAGCGGCTCATTATTTCCGGTTGTCGTGCTGAATCGCCGTCAGTGAACCTACCACCAATGCTTCCTTATAGTGTTTACGGCAAACCGAGATATAACGCTCATTGCCCCCTATCACCACCTGCTCACCATCCGCATAAGGTTTTCCGGACTGATCGAGACGAAGCACCATACTGGCTTTACGGCCGCAAAAACAGATAGTTTTCAGTTCAACAAGCTTATCGGACCAGGCAAGTAAATACTGGCTCCCGGCAAATAATTCCCCCCGGAAATCCGTACGCAACCCATAACACAGAACGGGGATATCAAGCTCATCAACAACCTCTGAAAGCGCATGAACCTGTTCACGTGTAAGGAACTGGCTTTCATCAACCAGAACGCAATGAATAGGCTGTGCAGCGTGTGCTGTGCGAATATCCTGCAACAGGTCGGTTTCCGGGTTATACAGTCTGGCAGGCGACGAGAGACCTATTCTGGAACTCACCTTGCCCGCGCCATAGCGATCGTCGATTTCAGCGGTGTAAACCACGGTACGCATACCTCTTTCCTGATAATTGTAGGAGGATTGCAGTAACGCCGTAGATTTCCCGGCATTCATTGCCGAATAGTAGAAATAAAGTTGTGCCATTGGCCGTAAAACCCTAATCAATGTGTAATATTCCCAATGATTCATTGTACCATATTTTGCCTCACCATCAGCGACACACTGCACAGACCCTGCGGGCTCAGGACGCGGGTAAAAACCCGTAAATTAAGAAAATAATGCGTCAAAACATGCAGTAAACGCATTAAGCATCGCCAATAAGTTATGGCATCGGCCAAAGAAAACACTTCTTTTTATACTGGAATCCAGGTTCATTAAAATTCACTATTTATTAACTATTTTTGCCTTTACACCGCTTTTGCGAAGTAATACAAAAGGCTGATATTTATCCGCCGCAACTATAATTCCTGCGGTAAATGTCACAAAAAAAACATGTAACCGACCCTGTTAAGCAGGTTACCGTGATAACACGCAGTCCGGGACCTAATGAAATTTAAGTTAGCGTAATTAATAATAGCGACCATTATTTAGTATTTTTTGAATTCCTTACATTCCCACCTATTGCACAACTCAAATTATCGCTCTATTATTAGGTCAACAAACCACCCCCCCATTATAAGTTTGAGATTACTACAATGAGCGAAGCACTTAAAATTCTGAACAACATCCGTACTCTTCGTGCGCAGGCAAGAGAATGTACCCTTGAAACGCTTGAAGAAATGCTGGAAAAATTAGAAGTTGTAGTTAATGAACGTCGTGAAGAAGAAAGCGCTGCTGCAGCTGAAATCGAAGAACGCACTCGTAAACTGCAGCAATATCGTGAAATGCTGATTGCTGATGGTATCGATCCAAACGAATTGCTGAACAGCATGGCTGCTGCTAAAACCGGTACCAAAGCCAAACGCGCTGCTCGTCCTGCTAAATATAGCTATGTTGATGAAAACGGCGAAACTAAAACCTGGACTGGCCAGGGTCGTACTCCTGCTGTTATCAAGAAAGCAATGGATGAGCAAGGCAAACAGCTGGATGACTTCCTGATCAAGGATTAATCAGGACGCATTCTGAAAAATCCCGCTTAATGCGGGATTTTTTGTATCTGAAATTCACGTCAAACATCCCCTTACACTCTGTCATATAGTGACAATGGACTATTTAACATTCCTTACGGTCTGAGCCTGTCACAGGTTGTTATGGGCATAAAAAAACCGGTGGGCATCGCCACACCGGTCTTGTTCATTTACAGCCCGGGTTATTTTTTAATACCCATACTGTCTTTGAGCCAGGCTTTAAATTCTTCACCCAGCGTATTGTGGCGAATGCCATATTCAACAAATGCCTGCATATAACCGAGCTTATTCCCGCAGTCATGGCTCTTACCTTTCATATGGTAGGCTTCAACGGTTTCTTTCTCGATCAGCATATCAATAGCGTCGGTCAGCTGGATCTCATCACCCGCTCCTGGAGGGGTTTTCGCCAGCAGTGGCCAGATTTCAGCGCTCAGGACATAACGGCCTACAACCGCCAGATTAGACGGTGCTGCGTCTGCTTTTGGTTTCTCAACAACGCCCACCATTGGCACGCTTTCGCCAGGTTCCAGATTCACACCTTTGCAGTCAACGACACCGTAAGCTGTCACATCGGCAACAGGCTCAACCATAATCTGGCTGCTACCGGTTTCGTCAAAGCGGTGAATCATCTCAGCCAGGTTGTCTTTAGACAGGTTGGATTCATATTCATCCAGAATAACGTCTGGCAGGATCACCGCGACAGGTTCGTCGCCCACGACAGGGTGTGCGCACAGTACCGCGTGACCCAGGCCTTTAGCCAGCCCCTGACGCACCTGCATAATGGTAACGTGTGGAGGGCAAATAGACTGAACTTCAGCTAACAGCTGGCGCTTAACACGTTTTTCCAGCATAGCTTCAAGTTCAAAACTTGTATCGAAATGGTTTTCGATTGAGTTTTTAGATGAATGCGTAACCAGCACAATTTCAGTAATACCGGCGGCGATACATTCATTAACGACGTACTGGATTAATGGCTTATCAACCAAAGGCAGCATCTCTTTAGGAATTGCCTTAGTTGCTGGTAACATCCTGGTCCCCAATCCCGCTACCGGGATAACGGCCTTTCTGACTTTCGAATTTAGGGCAGCCATTGAAATTCTCCTGAGCTGTTCAAGTTTTGAACTTTTATGCATTAAATAACGCGTCGAGTATATCAGTCTCACCTTACAGTCCGGGTCTGAAAAGAACGCGTTGCCGATCAATTAGGATAAATACGCATGAATCTGGGCTGTGATAGTAGCACTCCCGGCAAAACACAGGAAAAGCAATCTTACGAATAAGAACCAACTGCTTATTCCGTGGACAACATTAAGCGTAACCGCCCCCCGGCACCCCAAATTTGGCACTGCCAGGAGGAACAGCGGTGGCTAATTTGATTAAGGTAAGCCGTCTCCAGTGTGCCAAGGGGCACACCGTTGCTCACCTGAATATGATGCTCCCCGGTATTCAGAGTGGCATTCAGACCCGCTGAAACGAGGATAAGATTTTTCAAACTGCTGTGGTAATAACCGACCAATAGCGGAAACTGTCCCGGCAAATTGGCCTGGCGAAAAAGCTGATTAACCTGTTTAAGTAAACTGCCTAACTCAGGGAGTCGTTGTCCCTGATGCGATAGTTGCTCCTGCAACAGGCCATTAAATAGCGCACGAAGTAATAACGCCGCTAATACACCATTGTCTCCTGCCCGGGTAACATCCAGACAATAAAACGCAAGATCCGCATCAGACAATGGCGCAATATCCAGCACCAGTCCAGGCTGATCGGCGGCCATCAACTGTCGATAATTTATTCGGCAATGTGAAATAGTTTGTTGTACCGGAGGCTGGAGTTCCTGTAACAATTTTGCGGCCGCTGGAGGGTTGCTGACTAAAGCATCCCAGTCCTGGAAAAGACGCTCCTCTTCCTCTACCCGGGAATTAAACATATTTGGATAAAGGCAGGCCAACACCGTTTCACGCAGACGGTTCAAATCCTTAACGGGTTTAAGCAGAATATCCTGAACGCCCAGGCGTAATGCTTTGGCGATGTCCGCCATATTCTCCGTCGCTGAAATCATCAAAATGGGGGTTTTATCGCCTTCATTACGCAGATGCTCAACCAGCTTAAGGCCATTCATCCGCGGCATCGCGATATCACAGATCATCAGATCGGGTGTGATGCTGACCATTTTTTCCAGCGCGTCGATACCATCCTCAGCCAGTGCAGTGATTGCACCCAGTGAGGATAACCACGAATCCAGCAGCGAGCGGAAAACGGGCTCGTCTTCAACAATCAAAATTTGTTTTCCGGCCAATGGCTGCGTCATGGTACCTCCCCTGACTGACAGTAACTAAATAGTGGCATGCTATCGATACTATCGCCTGTCAGATTTTGCTTAAGTAATCAAAAAAAGGGTGCTCAACGTGCTGTCCGCACAAATGGCAACAATTCATCCATTTTCTTTTCGACGGCTACAGCGCCCGCAGTAATGGCGGCCTCAGCCAGATGGAAATCAAGGGTTGCAATCTGCGGGCAATACGGCTGGATCAAAATATCCGGAGGGTCGCCTGCCATACGGTTGCGCTTCAGGCGGTTTTCAAGCACCTGAATGGAGGTGGTCATAATTTCGATCGCCGTCGGCGCGGTCACTGCGCGACGCGCTGCCACACGGCCAATTCGTCCACGTAAACGTTCATGCCATGCCAGTTTCTCACCGTCGGCATCATCACTTTGAAGATTGACTGGCATCAGGTCTTGCTGCATCAGGTGCGCATCGTGCTGCAAATCCACGGCGATCACGATATCGGCCCCCATCGCTCGCGTCAGGGAGATGGGAACGGGGTTCACCACCCCACCATCAACCAGCCAGTAGCCGTTATGCAGGACAGGGGCCATTAACCCCGGCATACTGCAGGAGGCGCGAACAGCGAGATGGATATCCCCTTCGGTAAGCCAAAGCTCACGTCCCGTACTCAGGTTTGTCGCGACGGCACCAAAAGGCATCTGACAATGACTGAAGTCATCAAGAGGCATAATCTGGCGGAACTGGTTAAACACGCGCTCACCGCGCAGTAACCCGCCACGCTGCCAGGAAAGATCCATCAGGCGCAGCACATCCCAGTAGCTGAAGGAGCGCACCCAGGTTTCAAGTTCCGGAAGCTTTCCGCAGGCGTATGCAGACCCGACCAGCGAACCAATAGAACACCCTGCAACAATATCGACGTCAATACCCATCTTGTTTAAGGCATTGATCACGCCGATATGTGACCACCCCCGGGCTGCACCTGAGCCCAGCGCCAGTCCAATTTTAACCTTTCTCATTAGCCCTGTTTTACTTCCCCTGGATTCCTGACATAGCGTCAACGCATCTGCTCAGTTAACATGGTGCTACCCGAAGCGTTTTACGCCCTTATTTTTGTTCCAGGAAGAGAATCGTGTCTCAACTCTGCCCTTGTGGTAGCGCTCTGGAGTATAGCCTATGTTGCCAGCGATATCTTTCTGGTGAACAGGTTGCACCAGACCCGTCACACCTTATGCGTTCGCGGTATACTGCTTTTGTGATCAAAGACGCAGACTACCTGATCAAAACCTGGCACCCATCCTGTCATGCCGCCAGTTTCAGGCAAGATATAGAAGCCGGATTTGCCAACACCCATTGGCTCGGGCTCACCGTCTATGAATTCGCAACAGACAGTGACCACAATGAAGGCTACGTCAGTTTTGTCGCCCGGTTTACCGAACAAAATAAACCAGGTGCCATTATCGAGCGTTCCCGGTTCTTAAAGGAAAGCGGGCAATGGTATTATATTGACGGAACGCGCCCTCAGTTTGGTCGTAATGATCCCTGCCCATGTGGTTCAGGTAAAAAATTTAAAAAGTGTTGCGGGCAGTAATGCCTGACAACCCAGATTTCGCAAATACATAAACAGGATTTCCCGGCGATGCAATCACTACAACGTAAAGTTCTGCGCACCATCTGTCCCGATCAAAAAGGGCTGATCGCACGAATTACCAACATTTGTTACAAACATGAACTGAATATCGTGCAGAACAACGAGTTCGTTGACCACCGTACCGGTCGCTTTTTCATGCGTACCGAACTGGAGGGGATTTTCAACGACACCACCCTGCTTGCCGACCTTGATAGCGCTCTGCCAGAAGGCTCCGTGCGCGAGTTAACACCCGCCGGCCATCGTCGCATTGTGATTCTGGTGACGAAAGAAGCCCACTGTCTGGGCGATCTGCTGATGAAAGCGAACTACGGCGGCCTGGACGTCGAAATCGCCGCTGTTATCGGCAACCACGAGACACTGCGTACGCTGGTCGAACGTTTTGATATTCCGTTTGAGCTGGTGAGCCATGAAGGTCATACCCGTGAAGAGCACGACGACCTGATGGCGCAGGCCATCGAAGCCCATAATCCGGACTACGTGGTACTGGCGAAATATATGCGCGTACTGACGCCGTCTTTCGTTTCACGTTTCCCGAACAAGATCATCAATATTCACCACTCATTCCTGCCAGCCTTTATTGGTGCACGCCCGTATCATCAGGCTTACGAGCGCGGCGTGAAGATCATCGGTGCAACCGCGCACTACGTGAATGACAATCTGGATGAAGGCCCAATCATCATGCAGGACGTGATTCATGTGGATCACACCTATACGGCGGAAGATATGATGCGTGCCGGACGTGATGTGGAGAAAAACGTCCTGAGCCGTGCGCTGTATCAGGTGCTGGCACAGCGCGTCTTTGTCTACGGCAACAGAACCATCATTCTTTAATCTTTCGGAAAATGAATTGATTAGCTTTGCGCCTTTACGGATAAAAAGCAGGCAAACAACTCAGTTTTCCTAAAGGAAT
>NZ_JBJURN010000007.1:144112-199241 GCF_046622475.1 Enterobacter sp. LM3
CTGAATAAACCCAAACACAGACGACTACATCGGCGGTAACCGGCGCTTCACTGGTGAACTTTTCACAATCGACGTATTGCACTGGGCGTGCTCCGCCAGGCCATCCAGCAGTGTATCAAGCTGCTCTATCGACCGCACAACCAGCCTGATAACAAAACAATCTTCCCCGGTCACCTTATCGCTCTCAATACACTCCGGCATGGCCTGAATGTATTTATCCACCTTATGCAACAACCCCGGCAAAGGCCGCACGCGCACCAGCGCCTGCAACGTATACCCTAGCGCCCCCAGATTCACCCGCGCACCATAACCCTGAATTACGCCGCGCTCTTCCAGCCTTTTCAGACGCTCCGCCGTGCTGGGCGATGTCAATCCAATACGCCCGCTGAGCACCTTCAGCGACACGCGCGCATCCTCCACCAGGCAGGTTAAAATTTGCCGGTCGATATCATCGGGAAGGTATTCCATCGTTTTCACCTGATTTTAAAAAGCCATTAATGTATTTCACCTTATATCACCCCTGTAAAACCCGGCAGACTTTTTCGACAATAGCATCATTAATCAGGAGGTGGATGATGCGTGATCTGCAAAAAGGCGTATGGCAAATGAGCCTGGCGATGTTAATTTCCGGCTCTATCGGAGCGTTTGTTTTACTCTCCGGCCTGCCGGTGACCGAAGTGGTGTTCTGGCGCTGTTTTATCGGCGCTATCGCTCTTTTTATTTTTATCCGGATGAGTAACAAGCCATTCAGTCCGCTGACCCGAATCACGCTGCTGCTGGCCGTTCTCGGCGGCATTGCGTTAGTGGTGAACTGGCTACTGCTGTTCGCAGCCTACGAACGCATCTCGATTGGCCTTTCTACCGTGGTCTATAACACCCAACCGTTTATGCTGGTGATGATGGGGATGTTGTTAGGCGAACGCGTCAGCCTGGTAAAATGGGGCTGGCTGTTCCTCGCTTTCGGCGGCGTGGTCATTTTGCTTTCCAGCGAGTTAACTGGCGCGCACAGTGGCGAATGGTTCACCGGTATCGGTCTGGCGCTGGGAGCCGCCTTCTTCTACGCGCTGACAGCAATCATTACCCGCAAACTCAGGTCCATTGCACCGCAGCATATCGCCTTTATCCAGGTGCTAACCGGCGTGGTGATGCTGCTGCCGCTGGCGCAGATACCTGCCTTCTCGGGCGACTTTACGTGGCCGATTTTATTAACGCTGGGCATTGTCCACACCGGCATCATGTACCAACTGCTGTACAGCGCCATTCAGAAACTCCCGACGCCAATCACGGGTTCCCTGTCATTCATTTATCCGGTGGTGGCAATCATTGTCGATAACCTGGTATTTGGACATTCGCTGAACATCACGCAACTGGCAGGTGGTGCGCTGATTCTGTTTGCGGCAGCAGGCAACAACCTGGGCTGGGGCGAAAAAAAACCCCGCGAGTGCGGGGTTGGGATCAAAACAACGAATTAGCGACGGGCACGAACAATCTGGTATTTGCGCGTCAGGTACTCGACTGGCGCGCTCCAGATATGAACCAGACGGGAGAACGGGAACAGCACAAACAGCGTCATCCCCAGCACCAGATGTACACGGAAGACAAATGCCACACCGTCGAGATGCTCAGAAGCACCGCCGTGGAAAGTCACCACCGACTGCGCCCAGCCGACCAGTTTCATCATTTCGCTGCCGTCCATATGCTGAGCAGAGAATGGGATCGTCAGCAGACCCAGCGCACACTGCACCATCAGCAGCGAGAGGATCAGGATATCTGCCCCGGTGGTAGTGGCACGTACGCGCGGGCTGAACAGACGGCGTTTCAGCAGCAGCAGCCCACCCACCAGCGTCATCACCCCACAGGCACCGCCCGCAATCATCGCCATCTTCTGCTTCACTTCGACTGGCAGCCAGGCTTCATACATCCAGTGCGGAGTCAGCATACCGAGGAAGTGACCGGCAAAAATCCCCAGGATCCCAATGTGGAACAGGTTGGACGCCAGGTTCATCCCTTTGCGATCCAGCATCTGGCTGGAGGCAGCACGCCAGGTGTACTGACCATAGTCATAACGCAGCCAGCTTCCCACCAGAAACACGGTGCCCGCGATATACGGGTAAATGTCAAAGAAGAACATATTCAGGAAGTGCATTAGTGCTGTCCTCCGTTAGAGATTTCCAAATATTGCGGGGCAACCGCTCCGGCAAAACGACGCTGGTGAGCTGAGATTTCAGATTCGCCACAGTTCTGGTCAGCCAGGAATTTCACCTGCTCTTCTTCCCAGACCGCATCCAGCGCTTGAGGCGTATCATCACGGGCTTCATCCGCGATTTTTTCCGCCACTTTCTCACTGTCGACAGCCGCTTTCGCCAGCTTCACCAGCAGGTCGAACAGCACCGCATAGCAACTTTCACGCTGCTTCAGGCGCGCACCGAGCAGAGCCAGAATCGGTGCGATGTCCTGCAGACCACCGAGCGCCTCTTCTTCAGGCAACTGGGCCAGATACTCCAGATAGAGTGGCAGATGATCCGGCAGCTCGCGGCTGTCAAGCTGCAGACCGTGCTGCTCGTACTGTGCCATCAGGTCAACCATCGCCTGACCACGGTCGCGGGATTCGCCGTGAACGTGTTCAAACAGCAGCAGCGACGTCGCACGGCCACGGTCAAACAGCTGGCTGTAGTCAGCCTGTGCATCCAGAAGATCCCGCGCGAGCAGGTCGCGCAGGAAAGCGCTCAGTGACCGGGCATCTTCTTTATCCAGGTTTTCAGATGACGCGAGTGCATCAAAGAGTTCCTGTTGATGCTGCGCAAGCGCAGCATCCGGGTACTCGAGCAGACGCGAAACAATGACGAGTTCAATCATTGGTGCGGCTCCGTTTTGCTGGTCACATCCAGGGCGTCGATGCGTCGGCTGTTGAACAGGTTGAATTTGGTATCTGAACCGTGGCAACCATCACCAAAGGTGAAGCCACAACCGCTTTTCTCCGGGAAGGCCTCGCGCGCCTGCTCACGGTGGCTGCTCGGTACCACGAAGCGATCTTCATAGTTGGCAATCGCCAGATAGCGGTACATTTCTTGCGCCTGCGCTTCAGTCAGACCGACCTCTTCCAGCGCACGGGTGTCGTTAACGCCATCAACGGTTTCCGCACGTTTAAAGTGACGCATTGCCAGCATACGTTTCAGCGCCAGCAGCACTGGCTGGGTGTCGCCAGCGGTCAGCAGATTCGCCAGGTACTGAACCGGAATACGCAGGCTTTCTACGTCTGGCAGAATACCGTTGCTGCCCAGTTCACCCGCGTCAGCAGCAGACTGAATCGGAGACAGAGGCGGCACGTACCAGACCATCGGCAGCGTGCGGTACTCCGGGTGCAGCGGCAGAGCGAGCTTCCAGTCCATCGCCATTTTGTATACCGGAGACTGTTGTGCCGCGTCGATCACGCTCTGCGGGACACCGTCTTTCAGCGCCTGCTCAATCACTTTCGGATCGTTCGGATCGAGGAACACGTCCAGCTGACGCTGGTACAGATCTTTCTCGTTCTCGGTGCTGGCCGCATTTTCAATTGCATCAGCATCGTACAGCAGCACCCCGAGGTAACGGATACGGCCTACGCAGCTCTCGGAACAGACGGTTGGCATACCCGCTTCGATACGCGGATAACAGAAGATGCACTTCTCTGACTTACCGCTCTTCCAGTTGAAGTAGATCTTTTTATACGGGCAACCGGTGATGCACATGCGCCAGCCACGACACTTGTCCTGGTCAATCAGTACGATACCGTCTTCTTCACGCTTGTAGATGGCTCCGCTCGGGCAGGTTGCTACACACGCCGGGTTCAGGCAGTGCTCGCACAGGCGCGGCAAATACATCATGAAGGTGTTCTCGAACTGACCGTACATGGCTTTCTGCATGTTTTCGAAGTTCTGATCTTTGGCGCGTTTTTCGAACTCGCCGCCCAGAATTTCTTCCCAGTTCGGCCCGCTGGTGATTTTGTCCATGCGCTGACCGGTGATCAGTGAGCGTGGACGGGCAATCGGCTGGTGTTTACTTTCCGGCGCGTTGTGCAGATTCTGGTAGTCGTAATCAAACGGCTCGTAGTAATCGTCAATACCCGGCAGATGTGGGTTGGCGAAGATTTTACCCAGCAGCATTGCACGGTTACCCATGCGCGGTTGCAGTTTACCGTTGATCTTGCGGACCCAGCCGCCCTTCCATTTTTCCTGATTTTCCCAGTCGGTCGGGAAGCCAGTGCCTGGTTTACTTTCTACGTTGTTAAACCAGGCGTATTCCATACCTTCACGGCTGGTCCAGACGTTTTTACAGGTGACTGAGCAGGTATGACAGCCGATGCATTTATCCAGATTCAGCACCATGCCGACTTGTGAACGAATTTTCATTTTACGCTCTCCTGTACCTGGTCATTACCTTCGCCGTCTAACCAGTTAATATTCTTCATCTTACGAACCACCACAAACTCATCGCGGTTTGACCCTACGGTGCCGTAGTAGTTAAAGCCGTAGGCCAGCTGCGCATAACCGCCGATCATGTGGGTCGGTTTTGGCGTAATACGGGTCACGGAGTTGTGAATACCGCCACGCTGCTCGGTGATTTCTGAACCCGGCAGGTTAACGATACGTTCCTGCGCGTGGTACATCATGGTCATCCCGGCGGGTACACGCTGGCTCACTACCGCACGGGCCGTCAGCGCACCGTTGCTGTTGAACACTTCGATCCAGTCGTTATCTTCAATACCCAGATCTTTGGCATCCGCTTCGCTCATCCACACAATCGGGCCACCACGGGACAACGTCAGCATCAGCAGGTTGTCGCTGTAGGTGGAGTGGATCCCCCACTTCTGGTGCGGTGTCAGGAAGTTCAGCGCTTTTTCCGGATTACCGTTGGATTTCTTGCCCATCACCCCTTTCACTGAGCGGGTATCGATTGGCGGACGGTAAACCAGCAGGCTTTCCCCGAAATCACGCATCCACTGGTGATCCTGATACAGCGACTGACGACCGGACAGGGTACGCCAGGGGATCAGCTCGTGAACGTTGGTATAACCGGCGTTATAAGACACGTGCTCATCTTCCAGGCCTGACCAGGTTGGGCTGGAGATAATTTTGCGCGGCTGAGCCTGAATATCGCGGAAGCGGATTTTCTCTTCCTCTTTATTCGTTGCCAGGTGCGTGTGATCACGCCCGGTAAACTCACTCAGCGCCGCCCATGCTTTCACGGCCACGTGACCGTTGGTTTCTGGTGCCAGGGTCAGGATCATCTCTGCAGCATCAATTGCGGTGTTCAGCATTGGCTGGCCTTTCGCCGGGCCATCTGCTTTGGTGTAATTGAGCTTACGCAGCAGATCCATTTCGCTCTGGGTATTCCAGGCGATGCCTTTACCGCCGTTACCGATTTTCTCCATCAGCGGGCCGATAGAGGTAAAGCGCTCGTATGTCGCCGGATAATCACGTTCAACCGCAATAATGTGCGGTGCCGTCACACCCGGGATCAGGTCACATTCGCCTTTTTTCCAGTCTTTCACGTCCAGTGGCTGCGCCAGTTCGGCAGCGGAGTCGTGCTGAATTGGCAGGGTAACCACGTCCGTTTCTTTACCCAGATGGCCCACGCAGACTTCGGAGAATACCTTCGCGATATCTTTGTAGATTTCCCAGTCGCTTTTCGATTCCCACGCCGGGTCAACAGCGGCAGACAGCGGATGAATAAACGGATGCATATCCGAGGTATTCATGTCGTCTTTTTCATACCAGGTGGCGGTTGGCAGCACGATGTCGGAATACAGACAGGTGCTGGACAGACGGAAGTCCAGCGTCACCACCAGATCCAGTTTCCCGTCCAGGCCGTTGTCCTGCCATTCCACTTCCTCCGGCTTCACGCCGCCCTGCTTGCCAAGATCTTTACCCTGAATACCGTTTTCAGTACCGAGCAGATACTTCAGCATGTACTCGTGGCCCTTACCGGATGAGCCCAGCAAGTTGGAGCGCCAGATAAAGAGGTTACGCGGGTGGTTTTTACCGTTTTCTGGCTGCTCAGCCGCAAAACGAATGGAACCGTCCTTCAGGGATTTCACGGTGTAATCCGCCGGGGTCATACCGGCTTTCTTCGCTTCTTCCGCGATGCGCAGCGGGTTAGTGCCCAGCTGTGGTGCAGACGGCAGCCAGCCCATACGTTCAGCGCGAACGTTAAAGTCAAGCAGGTGGCCACTGTAGCGGGATTTATCCGCCATTGGTGATAATAATTCCTGCGCGGTAACCGTCTCGTAACGCCACTGGCTGGAGTGGTTATAGAAGTAAGACGTGCTGTTCATGTGACGCGCAGGACGCTGCCAGTCAAGAGCAAACGCCAGCGGCTGCCAGCCGGTCTGCGGACGCAGTTTTTCCTGGCCCACATAGTGTGCCCAGCCGCCGCCGCTCTGGCCTACACAACCGCAGAAGATAAGCATATTGATAAGACCGCGATAGTTCATATCGAGGTGATACCAGTGGTTCAGACCGGCACCGACGATGATCATCGAACGACCGTGCGTTTTATCGGCATTTTCCGCGAACTCGCGTGCGATGCGGGTGATCTGCGCGCGTGGAACACCGGTGATCTGCTCCGCCCAGGCCGGAGTGTACGCTTTCACGTCGTCATAGCTGGTGGCACAGTTTTCATCATTCAGACCGCGATCCAGACCATAGTTGGCCATTGTCAGATCGTAAACGGTAGTCACCAGTGCGGTAGAGCCATCGGCCAGCTGCAGGCGTTTCACCGGCAGCTTGTGCATCAGTACGTTTTGCAGTTCAACTTTATTAAAGTGTTCGGTACCATCGCCGCCAAAGTACGGGAAGCCAACGTCAGCGATATCGTCCTGGCTGCCCAGCATGCTCAGACACAGCTCGGTTTCCGCGCCGCTCGTACCGTCGCGTTGTTCCAGGTTCCATTTACCCTTTTCACCCCAGCGGAAACCGATAGAGCCGTTAGGCGCAACCAGTTCGCCGTTGCTGTTGCAGGCAACTGTTTTCCATTCCGGGTTATTTTCCTGGCCCAGTGCATCGACCAGGTCAGCAGCACGCAGCATACGGCCCGCGGCATAGTAGCCGTCGCGCTCTTCCAGCATCACCAGCATTGGCAGGTCGGTATAACGACGCACGTAATCGGTAAAGTACTGGCTTGGTTTGTCCAGGTGGAATTCACGCAGCATGACGTGGCCCATCGCCAGCGCCATTGCGGAGTCGGTGCCCTGTTTTGGTGCCAGCCACAGGTCACACAGTTTAGCGATTTCCGCATAGTCAGGTGTAATCGCAACGGTTTTGGTGCCTTTGTAGCGTACTTCAGTGAAGAAGTGAGCATCCGGGGTACGCGTCTGCGGAACGTTAGAGCCCCAGGCAAGGATGTAGCTGGAGTTATACCAGTCAGCGGACTCAGGCACGTCAGTCTGCTCGCCCCACGTCTGCGGAGAGGCCGGCGGCAGGTCACAGTACCAGTCGTAGAAGCTCAGGCAGGTACCACCAATCAGGGACAGATAGCGCGCGCCAGAAGCGTAAGAAACCATCGACATCGCCGGAATTGGCGAGAAGCCCGCCACGCGGTCAGGGCCGTAGGTTTTAACGGTGTAGACGTTAGAGGCCGCAATCAGCTCATTCACTTCTTTCCAGGAGGAACGGACAAAGCCGCCGCGCCCGCGGGCCTGTTTGAAGCTTTTGGCTTTGTCGGCATCTTCGATAATAGACGCCCAGGCATCAACCGGATCGCTGTAACGGACTTTCGCTTCACGCCACATTTTCATCAGGCGTTTGCGCATCAGAGGGTATTTCAGACGGTTAGCGCTGTAGAGATACCAGGAATAGCTTGCGCCACGCGGACAGCCACGCGGTTCGTGATTCGGCATATCCGGACGGGTGCGCGGATAATCAGTCTGCTGCATTTCCCAGGTTACCAGACCATTTTTAACGAAAATCTTCCAGCTACATGAGCCAGTGCAGTTTACGCCGTGGGTCGAACGAACCACTTTGTCATGTTGCCAGCGCTGGCGGTAACCGTCTTCCCAGTCCCGGTTGGTCTCCAGAACCTGGCCGTGCCCATCGGCAAAAGTTTCACCCTTCTGTTTGAAGTAGCGAAACCGGTCCAAAAATTTGCTCATCGGGTATCTCCTGTGTGGAGCCTGTGGCTCTCTAAATCGACATTGCTGATTTGCAGCGAAGGTAACGCCCTGAAAGAGAGGGAGAATTGATAACGATCAAGGGTGGAGGGGTCTGTTTTATGGAGGGTTACGCGAAATACCACCAAAGAAGTAGCGACTTTAATTTTCTAACCATCTGTTTTTAAATGAATTTAACAAACATCCATCACTATAGTTGTAAAAACCCACGACGATTAGTTATTAAGTGGTAGGTATTTTTGGGGGTTTAAGAACAGTGCATGAGTCTCATTTTTTATTTCATCGTCTAGAGTTCTTTTAAATATCCCAAATTCCCCACCCAGGATTTAATGATGAGTGAACCGTCCCCCCTTCATGTCCAGACATCTGACATAGAAATAGAAAATAAAGCTATCAACACGCGCCGAAAAGAGCTGGGTTTAAATGAAATCGATGACACGGGCACCGTGGGTCTGGCGCTGTCAGGGGGCGGAATTCGCAGTGCCACATTTTGTCTGGGTCTGGTGCGCGCGCTGGCCAAAAAAGGGCTGCTAAAAAAAATAGATTACCTGTCGACAGTCTCAGGTGGGGGATATTTAGGGGGCATGTTGGGACGTTTATATGCTTTACCGCCAACGAACCGCCCGGTAGAGCAATCACTTGCCAGTGATGACACCATTTTGCTTGCATGGCTACGAAACAATGGCCGGTATCTTACCCCTGCGGGGTTTCTCGACAAATCGCTGGCGATCACGCAAATTTTCCGCTCTTTCCTGGCGTCGTTATTTCTCCTGACATTAATGTGTCTGGTCGTGAGCGGTATTGCCATCAGCCTGAATACCCTGTTGGTCTTAGAGCCCAAAGCACTGGCAACGCCCCCCTGGCTTATCGCGCTCGCCATTCCAGTCTATTTCTCTGCAGCACTGTCGCTCTCTTACTGGATACTTGATGTAAACAAACCCAAAAAATCGCTAAAAATCGCGTTCACGATTACGACGCTTTGTTATGTGCTGTTCGCATGGATAACCCAATTACCCGGTTATTTTGTACAACCATACATTCCGTTGATCGCCCTGCTCATTATCACGCTTATTAATATAAAATGCGTTAGCGCCCCACTGAAAATACTCAGTCCTGACCCTGGAACGCTCCGACAGCAACTCACCCGGGCGATGGCAAACTGCCTGTGGCTGGCAGGGGTAATCCTGTGTCTGTGGATTATTTATGGTCTGGGGTTGCTCTGGTCCAGAGGAATTTCAGTTTCAGATGCGCTGATCCCCCCCACACTTCTGGCGCTGTTAAAAGCCGTCTGGGAAGTGAATGGCGTAAAAAAATTACTCAGTAAAATGAAAAAAAGTGGCCCTCGTATCTCAATCAGTTTGACGCAAGGTGCCAACATTCTTGGCTACCTTTTGTTACTGTTTTCGCTGGTCACTGTATGTGCCGCAGAAATCCATATTCTCAGTTACACATCTCTTTTCCGTTATGCCTTGTACCCCTCACTGTTGGGTTTAGCAATCGTGGGTTTCCTCAGCTATCTCTGTAAACCGGAGCGAATAATCAAATTTCTGAATCTAAGCTCCCTGCATAACTTCTATCGTTCACGTATTGAGCGGGCGTGGCTGTCGGTTGCCAATGTGGGTTCTTCGCACAATAACCGTTTTAAGCAAAGCCCATTAATTGACTGGTTTGATCATAAGCCTGGTGATATCAAGAAAGTCACCGATGCGCTGCCAATGGATGACGTGCAATTCAAAGACTATCAGCCGCATAACAATCAGGGACCCATTCATCTCATCACCTGTTGTATTAACCAGACGGTAGACGACCGTTCAGGAAACTATAACGCCGACAGAAAAGGAATTGCGTTAACGGTCAGTTCATTTGGTTTTGAAACAGGAACGTCTTTTCCAAAGCCCTCTTCCGAACTGGAGAGTTCGACATTATCAAAATGGGTGGCAATCTCAGGGGCCGCAGCCGCAACAGGAATGGGATCGCTGACATCTCCGGGGCTGGCATTAATCCTTTTTCTGATTGGCGGCCGGTTAGGCTACTGGGAAAAGAATCTCACCCCCAAAGCCAACAAATCGTCTTTAATTCCCGCCCTGTTCGCCGAAATGTTTGCCCAATTTCCCGGTAAAAACAGCGAATACTGGTATCTCTCGGATGGCGGGCATTTCGAAAATACAGGTGTTTATCCCCTCCTGAAACGTCGGGTTAAAACCATCGTCGTTGCCGACTGCGGCGCAGACCCCGAGTTTATCTTCGACGATCTGGAAAATCTGGTGCGTAAAGCGCGGATTGATTACGCCATTTCTATCGTGTTTACCCCCTCTCCTGGCCCTGAATTCAGCGCTGTTACAACATTAAAAAAAGGCGATATTACTCCTCCTCTCATTAAGGCAACCATTTTTTACCCGGCACAGGATGGCAAACCCGCCATGAAAGGGACATTGCTTGTCGTCAAACCCCACTTACTGGAAGGCATGGGGTTAGACACCGAGCGCTATGCAAAACGTCATAGCGATTTTCCACAGCAAACAACAGGGGATCAGTTCTTTGATGAGGAACAATGGGAAGCCTATCACCAGCTAGGTTTGCAGGTAGGTAAAGCAATTACAAAAGATATGTTGTCGTAGCAAAAAAAAGCGCGGCCCGGAGGCCGCGCAAACGGATAATCAAACTTACTTGTTTTTCTTGGTATTACGGCCATATACCAGCCACGTAATCACGACGCAGGCGATATAGAAGACGAGGAACACTTTCATTGCCCCGGCCGGAGAGCCGGTCAGATCCAGGGAGATACCGAACGCTTTCGGGATAAAGAAGCCGCCAATCGCGCCAATCGCCGAGATAAAGCCCAGCGCCGCCGCAGTATCGGTCGCAGCTTCACGCATTGCCTGCTCTTCACTTCCACCCTGCGCTTTCACGCGATCCATCGTCAGCTTACGGAAGATAACGGAGATCATCTGGAAGGTTGAAGCACTGCCCAGACCGGCCGCCAGGAACAGCACCATAAACACGCCGAAGAAGGCGATGAAGTTACCACCCTGTCCGCCTGTCGGCAGCGTCAGGAACAGCAGCGCACAGAAGACAGCCATCACAACAAAGTTCACGAGGGTGACGCGGGTCCCGCCCAGACGGTCAGACACCATCCCGCCCAGAGAACGCGCCAGCGCGCCGATAAATGGACCGAAGAACGCAAAATGCAGGATCTGTACTTCCGGGAACTGCGTTTTCGACAGCATGGCAAAGCCCGCCGAGAAACCGATAAACGAACCGAACGTTGCCAGATACAGTAGCGCCATCACCCACAGGTGACCGCGCTTCAGTACCGGCAACTGCTCGCTCAGCGACGCCTTCGACGCAGACAGGTCATTCATAAAGAACCAGGCTGCCAGAGTGAATACCACCAGGAACGGTACCCAAATCCAGGCCGCATTCTGCAGGTACAGGGAAGACCCATCCGCCTGCTCAACACCACCGCCACCAAAGGCCGCGAAGATGGAGACAGAGATCGCCAGCGGTGCAATCAGCTGCATCACGCTCACGCCCATGTTCCCCAGACCGCCGTTAATACCCAGCGCACCGCCCTGCTTCGCTTTCGGGAAGAAGAAGCTGATGTTTGCCATGCTGGAAGCAAAGTTAGCACCGGCAAAACCGCACAGCAGGGAAATCATCACGAACACGCTAAACGGCGTGGAAGTATCCTGCACGGCGAAACCGAGCCACACGCAAGGCACGATCATGATACCGGTACTGAACGCCGTCCAGCGACGACCGCCAAAGACCGGCACCATAAATGCGTAAGGGACACGCAACAGTGCGCCTGACAGCGACGGCAGTGCGGTCAGCATAAACAACTGGTCGGTGGTAAAGGCAAAACCGACTTTCGGCAGGTTAACCGCCACGGCACTAAACAGCATCCATACGCAAAACGCTAACAATAAACACGGAACGGAAATCCACAAATTACGACTTGCTACACGATGGCCGCGCTGTTGCCAGAACGCCGGATCCTCCGGACGCCATTCTGTAATAACGGCACCATTTTCCCTTTCGGGAGCGGATGAGTGACTCATAGACACCTCTGATTCTCGAATGATGCTGCAAACATTAGGGTTTTAGGGCGGCGGTAAGTTGATATAAATCAAAGGAAAAGTGGGAGGATTTGCGGCGAAAAAAAAGCCATCACTCTTAGTGGGTAGACTTTGGTGGTAAAAAAGATGTGGTTTTTCACGGTACTGAAGCATCCCTGTGCATCCCTCCTCCTGACCATTACCCCACTGGCAATTTAGAGGTAATCCTTTATTGGTATGGGTATACTCCAGGGTATGCACGAGAATAGCGGCCATTCCTGCAAGCAGGCCACGTCAGGAGCCCGGCAACTCTATGTTAAAAAGATGTTTATCCCCGTTGACGCTGGTTAACCAGCTGGCGCTTATTGTCTTGCTGTCTACTGCTATCGGTGTGACTGGCATGGCTATCTCTGGCTGGCTGGTACAGGGGGTACAGGGTAATGCACATGCCATCAATGAGGCAGGTTCACTACGCATGCAGAGTTACCGTCTGCTGGCGTCGGTACCGTTGACGCAGGATGACCAGAAGCTGGTTGACGACATGGAGCGTACCGCATTCAGCCCGGCGCTGGAACAGGCCGCCATTCGCGCCGGACAAGAGTCTCAGCTTAAATCACTGCAGAACTACTGGCACACGCAACTGGAGCCGGGGTTAAAACAGGCTGCACGCGCCGACACCGTCGCCCAGGACGTTGCCGGGTTCGTTTCACGCATTGATGCGCTGGTCTCCTCTTTCGATCAAGCCACTGAGCTACGCATTAACCGCGTGGTGATGGTTCACCGCGCGATGGCGCTGTTCATGGCGCTGCTGCTGATTTTCACCATCGTCTGGCTACGCGCGCGGCTGTTGAATCCGTGGAAACAGCTGCTGGCGATGGCGCGCGCCGTGACGGCAAGAGACTTTACGCAGCGTACCCATATCAGCGGGCGTAACGAAATGGCGATGCTGGGTCAGGCGCTCAATACCATGTCGGAAGAGCTGTCAGAAAGCTACGCGGTGCTGGAGCAACGGGTACAGGAAAAAACGGCCGGGCTTGAGCAGAAAAACGAAATCCTCTCGTTCCTGTGGCAGGCCAACCGACGTCTGCATATGCAGGTGCCGCTGTGCGAGCGGCTCTCTCCGGTACTGAACGGCCTGCAAAACCTGACGCTACTCCATGACCTGGAGCTGCGGGTCTACGACGTTGAAGATGAAGAAAATCATCAGGAATTTACCTGTCAGTCGGACATGTCCTGCGATGACAAAGGGTGTCACCTTTGCCCACGCGGTTTACCGCCTCTGACCACCAGCGGCACAACGCTTAAGTGGCGGCTGACAGACAGCCACACGCAGTACGGTATTTTACTCGCAACGCTACCTGCCGGACGCCACCTCAGCCACGACCAACAGCAGCTGGTAGATACTCTGGTGGAACAGTTAACGGCCACGCTGGCGCTCGACAGGCATCAGGAAAAACAGCAGCAGTTGATCGTCATGGAAGAACGCGCCACCATCGCCCGTGAGCTTCACGACTCCATTGCCCAGTCGCTCTCCTGTATGAAAATGCAGGTGAGCTGCCTGCAGATGCAGGATGCGGGCATGCCGGAAAGCAGCAAACAGTTACTGAGCCAGATCCGCAACGAGCTGAATACCTCCTGGGTACAACTTCGCGAGCTGTTGACCACTTTCCGCCTGCAGCTGACCGAACCGGGCCTGCGTCCCGCGCTGGAGTCCAGCTGTCAAGAATTTAGCGCCCGACTGGGGTTCCCGGTGAAGCTGGATTACCAGCTCCCCCCGCGTTTCGTCCCTTCCCATCAGGCCATCCATTTATTGCAGATCGCCCGCGAAGCCCTGAGCAACGTGCTCAAACATTCCGGCGCGACGGCAGTGACGGTAACCGTCAGCCAGCACACGAATCAGGTGAAGCTCACGGTTCAGGACAACGGCTGCGGCGTGCCGGAAAATGCCGAAAGAACTAACCACTATGGTTTAATTATCATGCGAGACCGCGCGCAAAGCCTGCGCGGTGATTGCCAGGTTCGTCGGAGAGAGCCCGGTGGCACTGAAGTCGTGGTCACCTTTATTCCCGAAAAACCGCTTACAACTGCTCAAGGAGAAAACCATGACTAATCAGGAACCGGCATCCATCCTGTTGATCGACGACCATCCGATGCTGCGTACTGGCGTAAAACAGCTGGTCAGCATGGCACCCGATATCACCGTGGTTGGCGAAGCCAGCAATGGCGAACAGGGTATTGAGCTTGCCGAATCCCTCGATCCCGATCTGATCTTACTCGATCTGAATATGCCCGGCATGAACGGTCTGGAAACCCTCGACAAGCTGCGGGAAAAATCACTTTCTGGCCGCGTGGTGGTCTTTAGCGTCTCGAACCACGAAGAAGATGTCGTCACGGCACTGAAGCGCGGCGCAGACGGCTATCTGCTAAAAGATATGGAGCCAGAAGATCTGCTCAAGGCGTTACAACAGGCTGCCGCCGGAGAGATGGTACTGAGCGAAGCATTAACGCCAGTGCTGGCCGCCAGCCTGCGGGCAAACCGTGCCACCTCTGACCGTGACGTCAGCCAGTTAACACCGCGCGAGCGCGATATTCTGAAGCTGATTGCCCAGGGCCTGCCGAACAAAATGATCGCCCGTCGCCTGGATATCACCGAAAGCACGGTCAAAGTGCATGTCAAACACATGCTGAAGAAAATGAAGTTAAAATCCCGCGTCGAAGCCGCCGTGTGGGTACATCAGGAACGTATTTTCTGATGTCACTCCTCCGGCAGCAGCTTCCACCGGGGATCGTCATTCGGTAATGCGATAAGCGGCTGCACCACCGTTAGCGTGATCTCATTGGAAGAGACACGCTGCCCATTTTCATCTTCCACTACCACTGACAGCCGCCAGCGGTTGCTTGCCCCCTCGCGGTCATCCCAGGCAGGCATAATGACGCTCCAGCCATCGCTTTTGGTACTGTTTGCCGGTGACGTCAGGCTCAGCGCCTGCGTATCCCCTTGCCAGTGAAGCTGACGAACACCGCGCGCGCTGCGTATCTGGAGCTTCAGCATTACGGTTTCACCCCCTTTCAGATCCCACGGCGGCGTTGCCAGATAAACCGACAGCGTTTTGCGCTGGCGAAACGCCATAACCGGTAAGCTATCCCGTTCCGGCGAATCATAGCGACTACCGCGAAGAGAACGCGTGGTGGCAACTTCGCTGGCTGAAAGTTGTTTAAAGAGCGGTACGCCAAAGCGATAGTTGAGTTTTAGCCCGAGGATATTCTGGCTGACCCCACTCTCCCCCTGCTTATGTGTAGCCGTCAGGGTGACCAGCGGAACCGGGGTATAATTAAGCCCCAGATTGACCGCCATCGGGTTGTGATTGCCCGTTCCACTGTTAAACAGGTCGACGTTGTCACCAAAATACTGCTCAAGGCTGATGCTGGTGTTCAGGTGATGGAACCACGGTAGCCAGGCTTTGGCCGTTACGTCATATCCACGCGCCATCCGCTGCTCCTGAATGTCGGAATGCTCGCGCCAGCCAGAAAACGGTTGATAGTAGTTGGCCGATAAATGCAGGTTTTCACCCCACGCTTCCGCTCCCAACCCGGCACGCTGAAGGTTTTCATCCAGCAGGTTGTCGTAAAACGTGTTGTAACCCAGCAGCCAGTTTCCGGTTATCCAGCGCTGCCCGACCCCGGCATGACTCACCAGCCCGTCCGTTTGTTGCGTCAGGCCAAGCTGACTCCAGCTCAAATACCGGTTGTTGTCGCGCCAGGGAATAAACCAGCGTCCGCTGCTGCCGTTAAATTTGCCATTTTCATCGACCAGTAAATCCGCGCTGGCATTACCCCAGGGGGAGAGCCACGATTCAATCTGCTGGTTTACCTCCCCGCTCACCGCATCACGCACCTGACCAAATGCGAACTGACGCGCCTGCTCTCCGGTGTTCAAACCATTATCGGTCATACTGGCTTCGCCAAACGCTTTTACCATCTCCGCCAGGTGTTTTTCCCTTTCAGCCGAAGGGTGGGCAAGGCCGAGATCCGGTAAACCGTCGCCATTGTTATCAAAGGGGTTTTTCGCCTGTTGCATAAAAGCATCCGGCGCACCGTGAACGGCTCCGGCCAAAAAAAGGAGGAGTAAAAACAGGGGGCGAAAGCGGGACGATACAACCATCAACGTCGGAAATAAGAACCTGTGTTTATGAAAATACGCTTAATACCTTAACGCGATCGGGAGTGAATTACAGTCTTAACGGAAATTTCAGGAATATCCTGAAACTGACTATCGGATGGTACTTCATGTGGCGTAAGCGCCACCCGACGCCTTTATCCCCTCGACCCAATCAATGTCTTCAGCTCCGGTACACACGATCCGCAGTTCGTGCCACAGCGCAATGTTGCCCCCAGTGCCGCAGCGGAATCACACCCTCCGGCAATCGCCTCACGTATTGCATTTTCACCCACGCTAAAGCAGCTGCAGATGATCCGCCCCGGCTCCACGCGCGTCCCCGGGTTTTGCCCGTTCAGCAGCGCATGGCGTTCAGCAAGCTGCACGGGGGCGTTACGAAATGCCTCTTCTATAAACGTATGTGCCAGCGCCGGCAGTTCTGTACCTTCCCAGTAACCGAGCATCAGCTCACCCTGATGCCAGGCCAGTACGCTACTGCGTTCGCCGGTCTGGGCGATTTGCATCTGCCAGCCCCGGGCCGTGCAGTAGTTCATCACCCATTCCAGCAGCGGCTTATCACCTGCAATCGTCAGACGTGAGGCTTTGCGCCACCAGTAAACGGAAGACGGCAGTTCCGGCAGCGTGCGGGCGTAAAGTTCACCCTGCCAGCCGGGCTGCCAGGGCATGATCCTCACGGCCGTTTGTTTGCTTTCCGGCTGACCCGAGAGCGGATCGCAGCGCCCTTCCACCAGCGTATTCACTTTTCCCTGACGGGCGAAACACCCATTCCAGTGCATCGGCACAAACAACTCCCCCGCCCGCAGTCCATCGTGGATGCGAGCCCTGGCAACCATCACCCCGCGCGGTGAGCTGATCCGCGCCAGCTGCCCGTCGTGCAGTGCAAACCGCGTGGCATCGGTAGCACAAATATCGACAAACGGCTCGGCGATATGTTGCATCAGTCTGGCGACGTACCCCGTGCGGGTCATGGTGTGCCATTGATCGCGAATGCGCCCGGTGTTTAACAGCAGAGGATAAAGTGCATCCACGGTAGCGGCGTGTGACGTCGGCTCAACGGGCACAATCTGCCGACGCGGAAAATCCCCTGCCGACCACTGGTATGGCTCCAGAGCATCCCATTCATCGCGGGTGAGCGCAGCAAGTTCGCGCAGGTTCAACGCCCGCTCGCCGTTATTTTCAAATGCCGTAAGCGCCGCATGTTCGCAAAAAATCTCCTGCGGATGTGTCCAGGCAAACGCCTCGCCGTAGCCCAGCTGTTTCGCCACCTGAGCGATGACCCACCAGTCCGGTTTTGCCTCTCCCGGCGCAGGCAGGAAGGCACGCTGGCGTGAAATACGCCGTTCAGAGTTGGTCACCGTGCCGTTTTTCTCTCCCCAGCCCAGTACCGGGAAACGGATATGGGCAAACCGGCTGGTATCGGTTTCCTCCATCACCTCAGACACCATCACCAGTGGACAGCTCGCCAGCGCCTGGCACACCGCGTGACTGTCCGGCAGCGACACGGCCGGGTTGGTGCCCATAATCCACACCGCTTTCACCTCACCACGGGCAATGGCATCAAACAGCTCTACCGCCATCAGCCCTGGCGTTTGCGCCAGCCGCGCAGTTCCCCAGAAACGTGCCACTCGCGAGAGATCGTCCGGTTCAAAGTTCATGTGTGCCGCCAGCTGATTCGCCAGGCCGCCCACTTCCCGCCCTCCCATCGCATTTGGCTGTCCGGTCAGCGAAAACGGACCACAGCCCTGTTTAGCAAATTTTCCGCTGGCAAGATGGACGTTGATGATGGCATTACACTTGTCGCTGCCGCTGGAGGACTGGTTGATCCCCATCGTATAGAGCGTGATGGCGCGCGGAGCAGTGAGAAACCAGTCGTAAAAAGTGCCAATCTCTTCCGGCGACAGGCCACAAAACTCCGCCACGCGGGCCATCGGCCACACGTCAGTGCCCTGGATAACGTTAAGCAAACCGACAAACAGCCCGGCGTCACTGCCGGGTGTAAGCGCCAGATGCAGGTCAGTGATATCGCAGGTGGCGGTTTTGCGTGGGTCGATCACCACCACTTTCATCTCCGGATTAGCCTGCCGCGCCTGTACCAGCCGCTGATACAACACCGGGTGCGTCCATGCTGCATTCGACCCGACCAGCACCACCAGATCGCTGTTTTCCACATCGTCATAGCTGCACGGTACAATGTCTTCACCAAAGGCTCGCTTATAGCCCACCACTGCCGACGACATGCAGAGCCGCGAGTTGGTATCAATATTCGCCGCGCCGATAAACCCTTTCATCAGCTTGTTGGCGGCGTAATAGTCCTCGGTTAACAGCTGGCCAGACGCGTAAAACGCCACGGCCTGCGGCCCCCAGGTGTCGATGACCTCCCGCAGTCGTTCGCCTGCCGTACTCAGCGCCTCTCCCCACTCCACCTGATGACCGTCGACAACGGGACGCAATAAGCGCCCCTGCAGCCCGGTGGTTTCACCCAACGCCGAACCTTTTACGCAAAGCCGACCGCTATTTGCGGGGTGGTTTTCATCTCCCCGCACAGCGATCTTATCGTCCTCGACTCTGGCGACCACACCACAGCCCACCCCGCAGTAAGGGCACGTTGTTCGGGTTTCATTCATGATGCCTCCGCCCGCATCACCAGCGCATCGTTACCGACCCACACCTTGCCGTTCTCTATTTTCACCGGCCAGGCGCGCACCGCCGGTTCACCATTGTCGATCTGGCAACCATCACGCAGGCGAATGCGCTGTTTGTAGAGCGGGGAGATCACCACCGGCTCTCCTCCCGCATCACCGAGAATGCCGCGTGAAAGCACGTTTGCGTTGCTGCCCGGCTCCAGATCGTCAAGGGCATAGACAGACTTGCCAAAACGGAACAGTGCGATGTGTTTGCGTCCCAGCCGTGCGCCAATCCCCGCCTGCTTCGGAATATCATCGATGCCACAAATTTCCTGCCAGCGCTTGCTGTCATCCGTCGTGGTGCCGTTCACTGCGGTACGGAACAGCGCCAGCCGGTTTGGATCGTTAAGCGTGGTTTGCCATTCGCACTGATATGTCTCCACCACCCGGGCCATCTCCTGCTCAAGTTCGTGGGCAATACCCAGGCTATCGTTGAGGATCACCTCACGCAGGTAGTCGAGTCCCCCTTCCAGGTTGTCCATCCAGGTGCTGGTGCGTTGCAGGCGATCCGCCGTGCGGACATAGAACATCAGGAAACGATCGACGGTACGGATCAACGTTTCGTCATCCAGATCGCTGGCAAACAGATCCGCATGGCGCGGTTTCATGCCGCCGTTGCCGCACAGATAGAGGTTCCACCCCTTGTCCGTGGCAATAACGCCAACGTCTTTACTCTGCGCTTCGGCGCATTCACGGGTACAGCCGGACACCGCCATTTTGATTTTATGCGGAGAACGCAGGCCTTTATAACGATGCTCCAGCTTCACCGCGAGGCCGGTGGAATCCTGTACACCGTAACGACACCAGGTCGAGCCGACGCAGGATTTCACCGTACGCAGCGACTTACCGTACGCATGCCCGGTTTCAAACCCGGCCTCCACCAGCGCCTGCCAGATCTCCGGCAGTCGGTCGAGCGTGGCCCCAAACAGGTCAATACGCTGCCCACCGGTGATTTTGCTGTACAGGTTATAGCGTTTCGCGATCTGGCCGATGGCGATCAGCCCGTCGGCAGTCACTTCACCCGCAGGCATGCGCGGCACAATGGAATAGGTTCCGTCCTTCTGGATATTGGCAAAATAGCGGTCGTTGGTGTCCTGCAGCGGCAGATGCGCCGGTTTGAGCAGATACTCATTCCAGCAGGACGCCAGCACCGACCCCACCAGCGGCTTACAAATTTCGCACCCGTGCCCCTGCCCGTAGCGGCTAATCAGCTGCTCAAAAGTGTGGATATGGTTGACGCGCACCAGGTGGTAAATCTCCTGGCGTGAGTACGGGAAGTGTTCACAGATATCTTTTTTCACCTCCACACCCTGCTCCGCAAGCTGGAATTCCATCACCTGTTTTACCAGCGCACTACACCCCCCGCAGCCGGTTGCCGCTTTGGTACACTGCTTGATGGCCCCGATATCCGTCGCACCGGCACTCACTGCCTGGCAGATATCGCCTTTACTGACGTTATGGCAGGAGCAGATCTGCGCACTTTCCGGCAACGCTGCCACGCCGAGTGCTTTTGGCGCACCGCCGGAGAGCGCGGGTAAAATCAGCGTTTCTGGCTCTTTTGGCAGACTGATACCGTTGAGCATCATCTGCACCAGTGTGGCGTATTCACTGGCATCGCCCACCAGCACACCGCCTAACAGGGTTTTGCTGTCATGGCTGACCACAATTTTTTTGTAGATTTGCTGTGGGCCGTGCGTCCACTGGTAGCTTAATGCGCCTGGCGTACGGCCATGCGCATCGCCAAACGAGGCCACATCCACCCCGAGCAGTTTCAGTTTGGTGCTCATATCGGCTCCGGCGAATGATTTCTCCTCGCCCGCCAGGGCCGCGGCGGCAACGCGAGCCATCTGGTAGCCAGGCGCAACCAGACCAAAAATTTTGCCCTCCCAGAGCGCACACTCTCCGATGGCAAAGACGTCTTTATCGGAAGTCTGGCAGTGCGTATCAATGCAGATCCCGCCTCGCTCGCCAGTGAGCAAACCGCTGCTACGGGCCAGCGCATCCTGCGGACGAATCCCCGCTGAGAAGACCACCATATCGGTTTCCAGCTGCTCCCCCCCGGCAAAGCGTAATACCAGCCCGTCGTCCGTTGAGGCGATTTCGGTGGTGGCTTTACTGGTGTGAACCCCTACGCCCAGCGCCTCGATTTTTTTACGCAGCATTGAAGCGCCATCGTTGTCGAGCTGCACCGCCATCAGGTTGGGGGCAAACTCCACCACATGCGTTTCCAGCCCCAGCTGCTTCAGAGCGTTTGCCGCTTCCAGCCCGAGCAGACCGCCGCCGATCACCACCCCACGACGGGCACCTTCAGCATGCGCAGCAATGTTGTCGAGATCGTCCAGCGTACGGTAGACAAAACAGCCCGGGAGATCGTTGCCCGGCACGGGGGGAACGAACGGATACGATCCGGTTGCCAGCACCAGTTTGTCCCAGTGGGTTTCATGCCCGCTGGCCGTGCGCACCACATGAGCCTCACGATCGATAGCAACCACCTGCTGCGACAGGCGCAGCTCAATGCCGTTATCAGCAAAGAAATCCCCGGCCACCAGCGAGAGTGATTCCGCGCTACGCCCGCCAAAATACTCAGACAGATGGACGCGGTCATAGGCGGCGTAACGTTCCTCGCCAAAAACGACAATCTGGTATTGCTGGTGCAAATTGCGGCTAACGCAATCTTCAAGAAAATGATGGCCGACCATACCGTGTCCAACCACCACCAGAGTAGGTTTTGTCATAGCTTTCTGTCCTGCAACCTGCGGTTGCGTTGTGAAACGATCGAACAGCCAGTCCGCGTGAGCAGGAGCTGCCGTTGCCAGTAAATCGGTAAAGGTTGCCGCGCTACGGCAATCCCCCATCAGCAGCACGCCAGCCAGCACGCCGCGATGGATCAATAAACGACGGTAGTGGCGCGTCAGTGGGTCCCATGAGCTCCAGACCACATCGTCGGGCTGCGCGGCGGCACGCCCGAGGCTGAACAACGCCATGCCGGTCACCTTGAGCCGCATCCCGCTGTCGTTGAGCGCAAAGGGTGCAGTCTTCTCCCCGGTCAGTCGGGCCGCGAGGATATCCGCCTGCGCCAGGCAAGGGGCGACGAGGCCAAACGTCTGGCCGTCAATTTCGCAGCATTCACCAATAGCGCTAATATTCGGTGCGGAGGTCTGCATCTGCGGATCCACCACAATGCCGCGCGCGCAGTGAACGCCGCTGGCTTTTGCCAGGGTGATGCAGGGCTGCACGCCGGTGGCGAGCACCACGCGCGTGGCGTGAAGCTGACGCCCGTTCAGCAATGTCACCGAATCGGCCGTCACGGCAGTGATGCCTGACGACAGTTCACAGCGAACACCGCGCTCCGCCAGCGCCTCTTCAAGCAGCACACCCGCCTGCTGATCCAGCTGTTGCTCCATCAACCACGCACCACGATGCACAATGGTGACGTTGTCACAAGTCAGGGCAAGCGCCGCTGCCGTTTCAACGCCCAGAACACCACCGCCCAACACCACTGCCGGACCTGACCTGTCGAGGATGGCGCGGGTATCTGCAAGCGTGCGAAAGGTCAACACATGCGGCGCATCACCTCCAGGTATTGGCGGCACAACGGGTATTGACCCGGTGGCAAAGACCAGTTCATCCCACAACAGCGTCTGGCTTTGGGTGTGAACTGTCCGCGCCGCCACATCCACAGCGGTGACCTTTTCCCCTCTCAGCACCGTGACGCCGCGTTCGCGATACCAGTTGTCATCCTGCAGACGGATCGTTGCCGCCTGTTTTTCACCACCGAGAACCGGAGAGAGCTGAATACGGTTGTAAGCATGCTCCTGCTCTTCACCGATGACGGTGATGGCGAAACGACCGGGCGCACGTTCGGTCAGCGAGGCAATCAGCCGCGTTGCTGCCATTCCATTACCGATAATCACCAGTCGCATCGTGGCCTCCTCGTTACGCCGCTTTGGGCTGTTTTTCATAGAGGAAATGGAGGATTTGCTGACGCATATGGTGATAGCGGCTGTCTTCCGCCAGCTGTACCCGGTTGCGCGGGCGTGGCAGGTCAACGTGCAGGATCTCTCCCACGGTTGCCGCCGGGCCGTTGGTCATCATCAGCACGCGGTCAGAAAGCAGGACCGCCTCGTCCACATCGTGGGTGATAAGCACAATGGTGGTGTTCAACGTCTGCTGGATTTGCATCACCGAATCCTGCAGATGAGCACGCGTGAGTGCATCCAGCGCCCCGAAAGGTTCATCCATCAGTAACACTTTCGGCTTCATCGCCAGCGCACGGGCGATGCCAACACGCTGTTTCATCCCCCCGGAAATCTCCCCCGGACGTTTATGCAGGGCATGCCCCATCTGCACTCGTTCAAGATTGTGTTCAATCCACTCCCGGCGTTCAGCCTTGCTCATGGTGCGACGAAACACCTGATCCACCGCCAGTGCGACGTTGTCGAAACAGGTCAGCCACGGCAGCAAAGAGTGGTTCTGGAACACCACCGCACGCTCTGGTCCAGGGCCTGCAATTTCGCGGTTATCGCAAATCAGCCCGCCTTCTGTCGGTAAGGTGATCCCGGCGATAAGGTTCAGCAGCGTCGACTTACCGCAGCCGGAGTGGCCAATCAGGCTCACGGTTTCACCTTCGTGAATATCAAAAGAGACGTTTTGCAGCGCCAGAAACTCCCCGCTGGCAGTGGAAAAACGCTGGCTCACGGCCTGTACCTGAATTAACGGTTTCATAGTCACTCCTTATTTTTCCTGCCAGCTAAAGCGACGGGCGATCAGCATCAATCCCTGCTCCAGCAGCAACCCGACCACGCCAATAATGACGATGGCGATGAGAATGTTTTCGACGTTGAGGTTGTTCCACTCATTCCAGATCCAGAAACCGATCCCTAACCCCCCGGTCAGCATCTCGGCGGCAACAATCACCAGCCAGGCAATGCCGATGGACAGGCGTACCCCGGTCAGTACCGCCGGAAGAACCGCCGGAAAGAGGATGCGACGCATAACCGTCCACTCAGAGAGTTGCAGCACACGGGCAACATTGAGGTAATCCTGTGGAATACGACGTACCCCTTCGGCGGTGTTGATCACCATTGGCCAGATCGAGCAGATGAAAATCGTCCAGCTCGATGCCGGTTCCGCTTTCTGGAACAACAGCAGGCCAATGGGCAGCCATGCCAGCGGGCTGACCGGGCGTAACAGGGCGATCAACGGGCCAAACATGCGGGAGAAAAAGGTGAAGCGACCAATCAGAAAACCCAGCGGAATACCTGCCAGCGCCGCCAGACCAAAGCCCACCGCCACGCGCTGCAGTGAGGCGAGTACGTTCCAGCCGATGCCCATATCATTTGGCCCGTCGCGGTAAAACGGGTCGGCAAACAGGGTTAAGGCGGAATCCAGCGTGCTGAGCGGAGTCGGGAAGCCTTTACTGTTAATCGCCGCCAGTTGCCACAGCAACACCAGTAACCCCAGGCCGAGAAACGCCGGAATGATGCGCTGTAAAACGTCATTAAGACGGCGCGTAAACGCTGGCGCACGACGGCGAACCTGTACCGGTGGCAGGCTAATCACCTCCCCACTCACCGGCGTTTTTTCTTTGGATGTCGTACGTTGCAGATGCTGCATAATCAGGCCCCTTTACGGTGAATAGCGAAGCGGTTGGCGTATCCTTCCGGATCGGTGCCGTTCCAGACGGTACCGTCCATCAGGGTGCTGCTGCGATACGGTGACGACGGCGCGGTAATACCACCCACTGCCGTGGCGGCATCCTGCCAGACCGACGTCTGGTTAATGCGTTGTGCGATTGCCGCGTAGTCTGGCGCGGTTTTGAGCAAGCCCCAGCGACGAAACTGGGTTAAGAACCACATGCCGTCGGAGTGATACGGATAGCTGACGGCACCGTCGTTGAAGAAGCGGATCGGATGCGCATCCTGCCAGCGTTGACCAATCCCGTTGTCGTACTCGCCGAGCATCCGCCCGGTGAGATACTGCTCTTTGGTGTTCAGCCACGCCCGGCGAGAAAGGAGCTGCGCAGTTTCACGTTTGTTTTCCGGGGAGGCATCGATCCAGCGGGCGGCATCCAGCACCGCGCTGACCAGAGCCCGCGCGGTATGCGGATTTTTCTCTACCCAGTCACGACGCGTACCGAGAATTTTTTCCGGATGATCCGCCCAGACAGACTGGGACGTTGCAGCAGTGAACCCGATACGATCGTTAATGGCGCGTGCATTCCACGGCTCGCCGACGCAAAAACCGACCATGTTGCCAATGCGCATGTTCATCACCATTTGCGGGGGCGGAACCACCACGGTACGGATGTCGTCGAACGGATTAATGCCCGCGCTGGCCAGCCAGTAGTAGAGCCACATGGCGTGCGTCCCTGTCGGGAAGGTGTGCGCAAAGGTGTACGTCCCTGGAGCCTGTTGCCCGATCAGCTTTTTCAGCCCGTCGGGATCGCGAACCCCCTTCTCCGCCAGGTCACCTGAGAGCGTAATTGCCTGACCGTTCTGGTTGAGCGTCATCAGGTTCGCCATTGGCTGCGGCTTACCCGCAATGCCCAGTTCCAGCCCGTATAACAGGCCGTAAAGAATGTGTGCAGCATCCAGTTCACCGGCCACCAGTTTGTCGCGTACTGCCGCCCAGCTCGCCTCTTTCGTCGGTACAATGGTAATGCCGTATTTTTTATCGAACCCTTTCAGCGCCGCGATCGCCACCGGGGCGCAATCGGTCAGCGGGATAAACCCGATACGCACTGTCTCCAGCTCCGGTTTATCCGACCCTGCCGCCCACGCAGCCTGCATGACACCCGGTAACAACATTGCGCCACCCGCCAGCATGCTGGCCTGCAAAAACCGCCGTCTCGACACATCCGCCATGACCCACTCCTGAAAAAAAGACAAAAAAAAGCGCCCGACGGTGCCGGAGCACCGTTGGACGCCTTTATCCCGAAGACGCATGCACCGCCGTTGGCGCATCGTCAAAAATGGTTAATTTGTTAATGCAAAGGGAGTGCCAGTTTTTAACCCGCGGTTTTGCTGGTGGTTGCCAGAACGGGCACGCGTTGACGCACCTCAATCAGGCACAAAATGCCCACAACTTGTGCAACTACTCCTTTGGTGTTACCTGCCACAACGTCTTCACGGTAAGCAAAGCGCGGGCGATATCCACCATGCGCTGATTCTTGTCCATCGCCATTTTGCGCAGGGCAGTCCACGCCTGCTCTTCGCTCATACTCTGGTGCATCATCAGCACGCTTTTGGCTTTATCAATGGTTTTGCGCTCCTCGAGCGTATCGCGCAATGAAGCGAGCTGGCGGGAGAGTTGCTCTATTTCGCGCGCCTGCTGGCGAACCAGAGGTAGCAAGGGTTTATCCGGGTAATGCACAAGGGGATCGTCGTGCTCATCGGCCAGTACCGTAATGTCGTCGTCACTCTGGATGCGCTCATCCACTGCGATCATCAGATCGGCAATCGCCATCTCCTCCAGCGTGCGCAGGTGCTCAAGACGTGTCGTTTGCAGGGAAAACCAGTTCAGCGCGGTGTCACCGTTATCCGCGGCAGGCTGGCGGGTACAGGCCACGCGTCTGAGCTGTTCGATCTCACGCTCTGGCAGGCAGTTGAGGGCGAATGTGTTCTGCACGTCGGCATGGCTGTGCGACAAAAAAACCTCAAAACAGGCCTGCTGACCGTCAATGCGGTCAACCAGTCTCTGGCGGGTGTCATCATTAAAATTCCCCAGCGTGAAACCGATGGCACCCAGCGCCCGCTCTTGTCCCACCAGTTCTTTGCCCTGCATCAGGCTATAGAGCGCGACAAAACGGCCTGCAATTTGCGGATCGTCAATGCTGTCATTGAGCTGTGGCACGATACTGAGCAGATGGCGAAGCATGCGACAGTAGTGCTCCATCGCCTGCGGTGACGTGATGGTTTGCTTATTCACCCCGTCACGCAGGGCAGGCAGTATTTCCAGGCTGAGCAGTGCGCTGGCGATACGTTCGCAGACGGCACTGCCTGGCATTGGGGTGTGCTTTTCAAGCATGTCATAAAGCGCGGCGAGATTTTCATCCACCAGACCCCGGCTGGCTTTGCATTCAGGCGCGTACAGCTTACCCTGTGAGCAGAGCCAGACGTTAGATGCCCCACGCTCGCACTGTAGCATATGCACCAGCCGACTGATGCCGCTCACCAGCACACCCAACTGTGCCAGTTTGCTGAGCTGTTCCCGGCGCATCACTCTTGCGCGCTGGAACCATTCGGTTGCACCTGGCGTACTGCCAGCCATTAATGTCATGCTTACTCTCCCGGATAGCGAATCTCCGGAGAAATAAGCAATATTCGTGCCTTATCAAAGAACAGGAGTCAACATGCAGAAGATTGTGATCGTCGCCAACGGCGCGGCCTACGGCAGCGAATCCCTTTTTAACAGCCTGCGTCTGGCAATCGCACTGCGCGAACGGGAGAGCAACCTGGCGCTACGTCTCTTTTTAATGTCGGATGCCGTCACCGCCGGGCTGAAGGGGCAAAAACCCGCAGAAGGGTACAATATTCAGCAAATGCTGGAGATCCTGACTGCGCAAAATGTACCGGTCAAACTGTGTAAGACCTGCACCGACGGGCGCGGCATTACCGGGCTACCGTTGATTGAGGGGGTTGAAATTGGAACCCTCGTCGAGCTGGCAGAGTGGACGCTGGACGCCGATAAAGTATTAACATTTTAATAATAAATCCGAAAAAATATTATTTTCTTATGGACGCGGTTTCAGCATCAAGTTTACCTGCCAGGTTGCCGATAGGCATGAAAACAACACAGCAGGTATTTTACTTATGTTCAGATCCATTCGTGCACGCATCATTGCCGCGACGACAGGTTGTCTGGTCGTCGCGCTTCTTCTCAATACCGTTATAAACTTCCAGGTCACGCGCCAGGATAACCAGCAATCACAGCGTGATATTCTGAACAGCACCAGTGCCAGCCATAACATGGCGATTGCGGACTGGGTACACAGCAAAATGACGGTGATCGCCTCGGCGCAGACTGTTGCGCTGAGTGACGACCCGGTTCCGGTGTTTAAACAACTCGCCCAGGCGGGTGGGTTTACTAACGTTTATGTTGGCTATACCAGCAAAACGGCGAAATTCTCCGATCCCGCCGGTGTTCCTGCGGATTACGACCCTACCATTCGACCATGGTATCAGCAGGTAGTCAGCGCTGACGCCCCCGTCGTGACAGCGCCTTACGTTGATGCAGGCACCGGGAAACTGGTGGTGACCTTTGCCGTGCCGGTGAAAGAAAACGGCTCACTGAAAGCGGTCGTCGCCGGTGACGTAGCAATGGACAGCGTGGTGGCTAACGTGCGCGGGATCCATCCTACTCCGGCCAGCAGCGGCTTGCTCCTTGACAGCGATGGCACCGTCATTGCCGCGAACGATCCGGCCCTGACCCTGAAACCCTTTGGCGAAACCATCAAAGACACCGATTTTGCGGCCCTGAAAAGCGGTAACCCGGTTGACGGGTCGCTCAACGGTGTCGAAAAAACCTTCATCGCGACGGCGGTTCCGGGTACCCACTGGATGTTGATCGTGGCGCTCGACAACAGCGATGCCACCTCCGGCATGCGCTCGCTGCTGAAAGCGTCAGCACTGTCGCTGGTGATCCTGGCACTGTTGAGCGGTGCAATTGTTCACTTCCTGATTGCCCGTCTGCTCAAACGGTTGTCCGATATCCGCGACGCGATGAACAACATTGCTAACGGAACTAACGACCTGTCACAGCGTCTGCCAGATAACGGCGAGGATGAAGTGGCGCAAATCGCACATGCATTTAACGCCTTCAGCGATAAGCTCTCGGTGGTAATGGTTCAGCTGCGAGATGCCAGCGCATCGGTGAAAAACGCCGCACAGGAAATTGCCGCCGGTAACCAGGATCTCTCCGGGCGTACCGAGCAGGCCGCCTCCAGTCTGCGTGAAACCGCCAGCGCCGTCGAAGAGATCACCGCTTCGGTGACCCAGTCGAATGAGTCTGCGGCAGAAGCCAACGATCAGGCAAGCAAGGCCTCTGCGGCCGCCTCACGCGGTGGCGAAGTGGTATCTCAGGCCATCAGCACCATGCAGTCTATCGAAGTGGCGTCAGCGAAAATTGGCGATATTACCAGTGTAATTGACGGCATTGCTTTCCAGACCAACATTCTGGCACTGAACGCCTCGGTGGAAGCGGCCCGTGCCGGGGAACAAGGCCGTGGGTTTGCGGTGGTTGCGGGTGAAGTGCGTAACCTGGCCAGCCGCAGTGCTCAGGCGGCAAAAGAGATCAAAACGCTGATCGACTCCACCACCAACAGCGTGGCAACCGGCTCTCGCTACGTTCACCTGGCAGGGGAAAGCATGAATGAGATCCGCTCCAGCATCGGTAGCGTTTCGGGCATCATGCGTGAGATTTCCATTGCCACCAGCGAGCAGATGAAAGGTATTCACGAGATTAACCATGCGGTTACCCATCTCGACAGGATGGTACAACAGAATGCTGAGCTGGTGGTGCAATCCGCCGCTGCAGCCAGCGCCCTGCAAAGCCAGGCGGGTGACCTTGCTGAAACAGCCGGACATTTCCGCATTTAATTTTCTTCTGACGCGCGTTAGCCTGGTGAAACGCGCGTCAGCTGAAAGCTTTCAGGTGTTTTGTCATTTTTGTTTAAATGTTATGCCATTTTTTGATCAAAATCAGCATCCCACCCCCTCCCCTTTGGTGTTATGCAGTGAGTGAATTGTGAACAACATCACGCTCGGAATGGGTTGCAGGGAGAGCGTTGTTTAAGACGACGGGGTAAAAAATGGCACTGGTTAAAACAAGTTTGAAACTGTTTGGCGGGGATACAATAGTGGTTCGTTGCTCAGAGCGCTGCCGTATTCATCTGATGAGTTCAAAAGCGCAGCGGCAATCGCAGGCAGACATTCTGACCGTACAGGATGACAAAGCGTGGCTTACTGTGCCGTATACCGGCACATGGGATGTTCTGATTGACAGCCACAGCCAGTCGCTGGAGCATTCAGTCAGCTACGTTGCGGCATAATACACGAACGCCCGGTCTGCACGCTTGCAGCCGGGCGTATTATCAGGCAAAACCCGGGTGCAGCGGGTTATTCAGCACATTTCCTTCCAGCAGCGCTTTCACCTTCACCACCAGTTCATCCAGACAATCGTCCTTCATGCCGAGGCGCGTCAGTTCCTGATCGAGTGAAAAAAGATACTGTGCATTAGTACCCAGCGGCCCGCTGGCGGCAGCAATTAACGGAGCAATTACCTGCGTGCGGGTATCCGCTTCATACAGCGGATGGCGCGGATCCATAATAAACACCAGCGCATTGACGGTGCGACCGTCGTCAAGCTCCAGCTTGCACCAGCCTGGCATATAGCAGCCGGTGATCATCTCGCGCTTCCACAATAGCGTCAGCTCATCTTCCAGAGTTGCATCCGGCAGACGGTATGCCACGCCCGTGGTGCGTCCGCCCTCTTTCAGTGCAAGCATGCGTCCTGGCTGACAGGCACTTCCGCGCCCGGCGGTCAGGCGCAAACAAAATGCGCGGTGCCAGCCAGGGAGTGTACCTGTTGCTGATTCAATAAATTCCAGAGCCGGGTTCCACATCAGCGAACCGTAGCCAAAAATCCATACCGGGCCATCATCCGGGCGACACGCCAGCGTAGCAGCGAGCGATGCTGCACGTTGTTCAGCCGACCAGAGAAGCGATTCCTCAATAGCACCAAATGCCGTCTTACAATCTGCCTTCATTAAGAAATCACGCGTTAACACTTTACACCTCCGCCACTGCATGCTTCCTTGCGACATCTGTAATTCGCCTTCCCGGCATTATGTGCTGGTCATTTTGCCAGCAGTTAATTAACGATAAGCAATTCACAGGCCAGTTGCAATACAACGGAAGTTCAACCGCCTGAAAAGTCAAAACAAAGGCAGCTAATTATTTCATGGCGGGAAGCTCATTTGGCATGTTATCTGGTAACGTATACTTCATTTTATATAGTATCACTACGTCCTGTTTTCACTACTGAATAGCGCTTTCCTGTCGCTAATAAAGATTAAAATTATGAATTATTACAATCATTAATTGACTGTTATTTAATGTTTATTCATAAAAGAGTCGCTATTATGTCACTCTGAGTGGCAATGTCCTTATCAAGGTAAAATTAAGTAAAAATTAAAGGGAATTTAACAGAGTTCTGTTAGTTTAACGCCCTCAAAATTCTATCTATAATTACAAGCACCTGCATTGATGGAGAAGCACATGACAGCAACACACGAGGCGGTAAAGACCCGCCACAAGGAGACGTCTCTCATTTTCCCGGTTCTGGCGCTGGCGGTGCTGCTCTTCTGGGGAAGCAGTCAGTCACTGCCAGTGGTGGTTGGTATCAATATTCTCGCGTTGGTGGGGATCTTAAGCAGTGCCTTTAGCGTGGTACGCCATGCCGACGTCTTAGCCCACCGTCTGGGCGAGCCATATGGCTCATTAATTTTAAGTCTTTCCGTTGTTATTCTCGAAGTCAGCCTGATTTCCGCGCTAATGGCAACCGGGGATGCTGCCCCCACGCTAATGCGCGACACGCTCTATTCCATCATTATGATTGTAACGGGCGGTCTGGTGGGTTTCTCTCTGTTATTAGGTGGCCGTAAATTTGCCACCCAATATATGAACCTGTTTGGCATTAAACAGTATCTTATCGCCCTGTTCCCGCTGGCCATTATCGTGCTGGTCTTCCCGATGGCACTGCCTGGCGCGAACTTCACTACCGGGCAGGCCTTACTGGTGGCGCTGATTTCTGCGGCTATGTATGGCGTATTCCTGCTTATTCAGACCAAAACGCACCAGAGCCTGTTTGTATACGAGCATGAAGATGATAGCGACGACGACGATCCGCACCACGGTAAGCCGTCCGCCCACAGCAGCCTATGGCACACCGTTTGGCTCCTTGTGCATCTGATTGCGGTTATCGCCGTGACCAAGATGAACGCGAACCCGCTGGAGACACTGCTAACTGAGCTGAATGCTCCGGTGGCGTTTACCGGTTTCCTGGTGGCGCTGCTCATTCTCTCCCCTGAAGGGCTGGGGGCGCTGAAGGCGGTGCTGAGCAATCAGGTGCAGCGTGCAATGAACCTGTTCTTCGGCTCCGTGCTGGCGACTATCTCACTCACCGTTCCGGTGGTGACGCTGATTGCCTTTATGACCGGAAATGAGTTGCAGTTTGCGCTGGGCGCGCCGGAGATGATTGTGATGGTAGCGTCGCTGGTGCTGTGCCATATCTCTTTCTCAACCGGACGCACAAACGTGCTGAACGGTGCGGCACATATGGCGCTGTTTGTGGCGTATCTGATGACGATATTTGCGTAGTTTTCATCCGCTGCGGCCTGATGCCCTCACCCCAACTCTCTCCCTGTGGGGTGAAGGGTTCCCCAGTAAATTTATTATCCGAAGCGATGACGATTTTTTATGCGGAATAAATGACTTACAGCGATGCCTGGTCCGGCTGTAAATCGCTGAGGCGCTTCCTGCAGGCCGGGGCGAGGCGCATGGATGCGCCGAGAGGGCGGGCTTTACAGGGATGTTTCCTCCGCCCGTACCCGATAAGCCGAAAGGAATAAGCCGAAGGTACCGCGAAGCGGCGATTTACCGCCGGGAGCCCGGGTTGCCAGGGTGGTGGCGACTGAGCCACCCTGGCACGTTCACGGGTATTGTCGTTACAGAGTAGCAATCGACATAAAGTGAACGGAATCACCACCACTGCCGTATATTCCCCTCACCCTAACCCTCTCCCCAGAGGGGCGAGGGAATGGTGCACTGCCCGCATTCATTTGTGGGGAACCCTCAGCCCTGTGGGAGAGGGAGAAAACATAAAAAAACCCGCCGAAGCGGGTTTTTTTATTAGTTGCTGGTATCCAGCTCGTCGAAGCTTTTCACCAGATCGTCAATTGCTTTGATCTGTTTCAGGAACGGCTCCAGCTTGTCCAGCGGCAGCGCCGATGGGCCATCGCATTTCGCGTGAGCCGGATCAGGGTGCGCTTCAATGAACAGACCTGCCAGGCCAGTTGCCATACCGGCGCGCGCCAGTTCCGTTACCTGCGCACGACGGCCACCAGACGCTGCACCAAACGGGTCGCGGCACTGCAGGGCGTGAGTCACATCGAAGATCACCGGAGACTGGTTGGACACATTCTTCATCACGCTGAAGCCCAGCATATCCACAACCAGGTTGTCATAACCGAAGTTTGAACCACGGTCACACAGAATAACCTTGTCGTTACCCCCTTCGATAAACTTATCGACGATGTTACCCATCTGGCCAGGGCTTACGAACTGTGGTTTTTTCACGTTGATCACGGCACCGGTTTTCGCCATTGCGGCAACCAGGTCGGTCTGGCGAGCCAGGAACGCAGGAAGCTGGATCACATCCACCACGTCAGCCACTGGCTGCGCCTGCGCAGCTTCATGCACGTCGGTGATCACTTTCACGCCAAAGGTCTGTTTCAGCTCCTGGAAAATCTTCATTCCCTCTTCCAGGCCCGGGCCACGGTAAGAGTTGATAGAGGAGCGGTTGGCTTTGTCAAAAGAGGCTTTAAACACGTACGGAATGCCCAGCTTCTGGGTCACGGTCACGTAGTGCTCGCAAATGCGCATCGCAAGATCACGTGATTCCAGCACGTTCATGCCGCCAAACAGCACGAACGGCAGGTCGTTTGCCACGTTGATGTCACCAATGCTAACCACTTTTTGTTTCATAGGATCGCCTTATTCAGGTGTGAATCGGAATTAAGATTAATGCAGTGTAATTTGTTTGTGCGAGATCGCGTTGATCTGCGCGCGGATCATTTCGCTGATCGGGTCTTCCGGGCATTGCTCCACAAAATAGCTCAAATCATTCAGCGCCACATGCTCACAATCGAGCTGGGCATAGATAAGGCCACGATCGCGGATTTCGTACGGATCTTCCGGATTAAACTGCAGCAGCACTTCACTGGCACGCAGCGCCAGCTCCATCTGCCGCTCTTCCATCAGCGCAGACTTCAGCGTATCCAGCAGCTTGCGGATAACCTCTGAGTTATCGGCTTCGTCGAGATCTTCGTTGAAGAGTTCGGCCACCGGGCTGATATTACCTTTCAGCCACACGTCCAGCGTATGTTCATCCAGCGTGTCGCCATTAAATGGATTGATTAACCACATCTCGCCGTCCAGCCACTCCGCCCGCAGGATCATCTGCGTCGGGAAGATGACCGGCACCAGCGGGATATCCAGACGGTGTGCGACCCACAGCAAAATAGAACCCAGCGCCACAGCGCTGCCCTGACGATTTTTTAAGACCTGATCCAGCCATAATGCGTCAGACAGGCGATACACGCCACGCGTGTCGCAGAAACCCCATTCGCCGTAGAAAAGCTCAATAAGCTTCTCTAATTGCCAGTCCTGCGGGCGCGCCTGATTGATCTCTTCACGCGCCAGACTGACCAGATTTTCCAGCTCCGCGTAGACGTACTGCGACGTAAAATCGTCGCGGATCATCTCCGAAATCAGGATCATTCCATCGCAGAGCGGCACTTTGTTAAATTCGAAATCGGCTAAGGACTTCATGACTTACCCCAGTAACGGTATTCTTGTGGTGGCGAGTTTAATGATGATGTACAGCACCACCAGACCCAGCAGAAAGGCAATAAACCCGGTCTGCTGGCTGCGCGGACGACGACGCCCAAGCGCGATAAAACCCAAAACGATGTAGATGATAACGCCAAACAGCTTTTCAGTCAGCCATGTACCTTTATCAGTAAAAGGCAGATAGCCCGTCTTCCACATTAACCCGGCTCCAGAGAGAAACAGCACCGTGTCGATACAGTGCGGTGCAATTCGCACCCAGCGGACGTCAATCAGTGGATTATTGCTGTAGCGCCACCAGTACCGCACGATGAAAAAACCGATGGTCATCGCAACGGCGAGCAGGTGAACAGTTATCAGCACGGTAAACAGACTCATGACCACTGCCCCAGCGTCAGACGGTCATTGCCGCCGTAATCGCGGCAGGTTTCTACCGCGGCGTACCCTGCTTGCGTAAACAGAGCACGGACAGCTTCTCCTTGCGTCCAGCCATGTTCCACCAGCAGCCAGCCACCGGGAAGCAAATGTTGTCGTGACGTTGTCACAATGTGATCAAGATCGGCTAAACCTTCGTTGGCCGCAACCAGTGCCGTCAGCGGCTCAAAGCGAACATCTCCCTGCGCGAGGTGCGGGTCGTGTTCGTCAATGTAGGGAGGATTACTGACAATCATCTCAAACGCGCGGTTCTCAAGTGCGCTGAACCAGCTGCTTTGCAGCACCGTCACATTGCGGAATCCGAGGTGTTCGACATTTCGCTGTGCCAGTGCCACTGCGTCAGGCATCACGTCAACCGCCGTCACGTCGCAGTCCGGGCGTTCGCTGGCAAGCGCCAGCGCAATCGCGCCAGTACCGGTACCGAGATCGAGAATACGACAGTAGTTTGCCGGTAAACGCGCCAGCGCCTGCTCCACCAGACACTCGGTGTCCGGCCGGGGGATCAGGGTGGCGGGTGAGACAAACAGCGGCAATGACCAGAATTCACGCTCACCAACCAGATGCGCCACCGGCTCACCGGTTTTACGCCGGGCAAGCAGCGCGGTAAGTTGTGTTTCCTGTTCAGCAGTCAGCACCGTCTCGCCGAAGGCAAGCAGGTAAGTACGGGTTTTCCCCGTCACATACTCCAGCAAAATTTCAGCGTCGCGTTTAGGGCTTTCACTTTCAGAAAGCGCACTGGCGGCATGGCGTAACCAGTGTTGAAAATCCATTATTCCTGCTCGGACAATGCCGCCAGCTGGTCGGCCTGATATTCCTGCACGATAGGCTCAATCAGCATATCGAGTTTACCTTCCATCGTTTCATCCAGACGGTATAACGTCAGGTTGATGCGGTGGTCGGTCACGCGCCCCTGTGGGAAGTTATAGGTGCGGTTACGATCGCTACGATCGCCACTGCCCAGCAGGTTACGACGGGTAGACGCTTCCGCCTGCTGGCGTTTTGCCACTTCGGCGGCACGAATACGCGCCCCGAGCACGGAGAGGGCTTTGGCTTTGTTTTTGTGCTGGGAACGTTCATCCTGGCACTCAACCACAATGCCGGTTGGCAGGTGGGTAATACGGATTGCGGAGTCGGTGGTGTTAACGTGCTGACCACCCGCCCCTGAGGAACGGAAGGTATCAATGCGCAGATCCGCCGGATTGATGTCCGGCAGTTCCGCTTCCGGCAGCTCAGGCATGACCGCCACCGTACAGGCGGAAGTGTGGATACGTCCCTGTGATTCGGTAGCCGGAACGCGCTGTACGCGGTGACCACCGGATTCAAACTTCAGACGGCCGTACACGCCGTCGCCGCTGATCTTGGCAATCACCTCTTTGAAACCGCCATGCTCGCCTTCGTTGGCGCTCATGATTTCCACGCGCCAGCGACGCGCTTCCGCGTAACGGCTGTACATGCGGAACAGATCACCCGCAAACAGCGCCGCTTCGTCACCGCCGGTACCGGCGCGGACTTCCACGAAGGCGTTACGTTCATCGTCCGGATCTTTTGGCAGCAGGAGCACCTGGAGCTGTTGCTCCATCTCTTCTGAACGCGTTTTCGCGTCCAGCAGCTCTTCCTGCGCCATTTCACGCATTTCAGGGTCGTCGAGCATCATCTGCGCGGTTTCAATATCTTCCTGGACCTGTCGCCAGTCGGTAAAGCATTTTGCAACATCACTTAACTGCGCGTACTCACGCGACAGTGCGCGAAAACGTTCCTGGTCTGCAATAGTCCCGGCATCACCGAGCAGCGCCTGTACTTCTTCATGACGCTCATGCAGAGCTTCCAGTTTGGCGACGATAGAAGGCTTCATAGGCGTAAATGCACCTTGTAATAGAAAATGGGTATAGCGCGCTATTCCAGCCCGAGGCTGTTGCGCAGAATAGTCAGGCGTTCATCGTCCCCGTCCCGGGCAGCCTGCTGGAGAGATTTGGTTGGTGCATGGATCAGGCGATTGGTCAGTTTCCAGGCCAGATCCTGCAGAATGGCTTGTGCGTCGCCGCCCTGTTCAAGGGCCGCCAGCGCTTTGGCAGTCAGGTCATCACGCACCTGCTCTGCCTGCCCGCGGTAATCGCGGATAGTCTCGCTGACGCTTTGCGCGCGCAGCCAGGCCATAAATTCGCTGGTTTCCTGCTCAACGATGGTTTCCGCCTGAACCGCCGCCGCTTTACGCTGGGCAAGGTTGTGCGAAATGATGCTTTGCAGGTCATCCACGCTGTAAAGATAGGCGTTAGCCAGTTTGCCGACTTCAGGCTCGACATCACGCGGGACGGCGATATCCACCAGCAGCATCGGCTGATTACGACGGGACTTCAGCGCTCGTTCCACCATCCCTTTGCCAATAATGGGCAGCGGGCTGGCAGTTGAACTGATAATAATATCCGCCTCTTTCAGGCGTTCATCGATGTCGCTCAGCGCAACCACCTCTGCGCCCACTTCGTCCGCCAGCACCTGCGCACGTTCGCGGGTACGGTTAGCGATAATCATCTTTTTCACCTTGTGCTCACGCAGATGGCGCGCCACAAGCTCGATGGTTTCGCCTGCGCCAACCAGCAACACGGTGACAGTCGACAAGGATTCAAAGATTTGACGCGCGAGGGTACAGGCCGCGAAAGCAACAGAAACCGCACTGGCACCAATGTCGGTTTCGGTTCGCACACGCTTTGCCACAGAGAAAGACTTCTGGAACATACGCTCCAGTTCGCTGGCTTTCAGGTGTCCTTTTTGTGAATCTGCAAACGCCTTCTTCACCTGACCGAGAATTTGTGGTTCGCCCAGCACCAGTGAATCCAGCCCGCTGGCCACCCGCATCAGATGGCTGACCGCATCGTTGTCCTGATGCCAGTACAGACTGGTGCGCAGCTCTTCTTCATTGAGATTGTGGTAGTCACATAACCAGCGGATAAGCGCTTCATGCAGGTTGTCCTGCTCTTCCACGCTTAAGTAAAGCTCGGTACGGTTGCACGTCGAGAGTACCACGCCGCCCTGCACCATCGGCTGTGCAAGCAGGCTATCCAGCGCCAGGTCGAGCGTATCCGGCGAAAACGTTACGCGTTCTCGCAGCGAAACCGGGGCTGTTTTGTGGTTAATACCGAGTGCTAATAGGGTCATGTTGAGCGGGAGTAGTACCAGCGTTAATAAGGTTAGCAAGATGCATCATACAGGATGCGCGAGATCAATAAAAGAGACTGCACCCTTTCGGAGTAATAGGTTATACAACGCTTTGAGATAATTTGAACGTAGACGGTGGCACCCTTCAACGCTAGCATTAACAGTTATAACTGCAACGTATCTCAAGGATTTGTCATCATTATGACCCGACTGATTCGCCTGCTGCCTCTGGCGGCGCTGGTTCTGACCGCGTGTTCAATCACCCCACCCAAAGGCCCAGGTAAAAGTCCTGACTCGCCGCAGTGGCGTCAGCACCAGCAAGATGTGCGCAATTTAAGTCAGTATCAGACCCGTGGTGCCTTTGCTTATCTGTCTGACGAGCAAAAAGTGTATGCGCGATTCTTCTGGCAGCAAACGGGTCAGGACAACTACCGTCTGCTGCTGTTAAACCCGCTGGGCAGCACCGAGCTGGAGCTTGTCGCCAAACCAGGTGAAGCGCAGGTAACCGATAACAAAGGCCAGCACTACACGGCCACCGATGCCGAAGAGATGATTGGCAAGCTGACCGGTATGCCAATCCCGCTGAACAGTTTGCGCCAGTGGATCCTTGGCCTGCCGGGTGAGGCGACCGACTACACCCTCGACGATCAGTACCGTCTGAGCCAGGTGAACTACGCTCAGAACGGCAAAACCTGGAAAGTGGTGTACAACGCCTATGACAGCAACAGTAAACCGTCGCTGCCATCCAATATGGAGCTGACGCAGGGCAGCCAGCGCATCAAGCTGAAAATGGACAACTGGATCGTTAAATGATGACCCACTGGCCCTCTCCTGCAAAACTGAACCTGTTTTTATACATCACCGGGCAGCGTGCTGACGGTTACCACACCCTGCAGACGCTATTTCAGTTTGTCGATTATGGCGACACCATCTCCATTGAGCTGCGCGATGACGGCCAGATTTGCCTGCTGACGCCCGTTGAAGGTGTCGCGCACGAAGACAATCTGATCGTTCGCGCCGCGCGACTGCTGATGAAAGCGGCAGCCGACACGGGTCGGTTACCTGCGGGGAGCGGCGCGGATATCCGCATTGAGAAGCGTCTGCCGATGGGCGGTGGTCTGGGTGGTGGTTCGTCGAACGCGGCCACCGTGCTGGTTGCACTGAACCATCTCTGGGGCTGCGGGTTGTCGAAAGACGAGCTGGCGGCCTTAGGGTTAACGCTGGGTGCTGATGTGCCGGTGTTTGTGCGCGGCCATGCCGCTTTCGCGGAAGGGATTGGCGAAATCCTCTCCCCGGTTGAACCGCCGGAAAAATGGTATCTGGTTGCCCACCCGGGTGTCAGCATTCCAACCCCGGTTATCTTCAAAGATCCTGACCTGCCACGAAATACTCCGGTGCGGTCAATAGAAACGTTATTAAATTGTGAATTCAGCAACGATTGCGAGGATATCGCAAGAAAACGTTTTCGCGAGGTTGATGCAGTGCTTTCCTGGCTGTTAGAATACGCGCCGTCGCGCCTGACTGGTACAGGGGCCTGTGTCTTTGCTGAATTTGACACCGAATCCGCCGCTCGTCAGGTGCTTGAGCAAGCGCCGGTTTGGCTGCATGGTTTTGTAGCACGCGGGATGAACACCTCCCCACTACAGCACGCCATTCTGGCGCAGACTGAGTTTCGGTGACAACGTCACCCTGTTCCAGACGTTGCATCGCGCTCATTAATACACCGCCTGGATAGTTTTCGCCTGGCCCGCACAGTTTTTGGCGAAGGTTATCCACCACTGGACGCATGCCTGAGGTTCTTCTCGTGCCTGATATGAAGCTTTTTGCTGGTAACGCCACCCCGGAACTAGCACAACGTATTGCCAACCGCCTGTACACTTCCCTCGGCGACGCCGCCGTAGGTCGCTTTAGCGACGGCGAAGTCAGCGTACAAATTAACGAAAATGTACGCGGTGGTGATATTTTCATCATCCAGTCCACCTGTGCTCCAACAAACGACAACCTGATGGAATTGGTTGTTATGGTCGATGCGCTGCGTCGTGCTTCCGCAGGCCGTATCACTGCTGTTATCCCTTACTTTGGCTATGCTCGTCAGGACCGTCGCGTTCGTTCCGCGCGTGTGCCTATCACGGCCAAAGTTGTCGCTGACTTCCTGTCCAGCGTCGGTGTTGACCGCGTTCTGACCGTTGACCTGCACGCAGAGCAGATCCAGGGCTTCTTCGACGTTCCGGTTGATAACGTATTCGGCAGTCCAATCCTGCTGGAAGATATGCTGCAGCTGAACCTGGACAACCCAATTGTGGTTTCTCCGGACATCGGCGGCGTAGTACGTGCACGTGCTATTGCTAAGCTGCTGAACGATACCGACATGGCCATCATCGACAAACGCCGTCCGCGTGCTAACGTTTCTCAGGTGATGCACATCATCGGTGACGTGGCTGGCCGCGACTGCGTGCTGGTTGACGACATGATCGATACCGGCGGTACGCTGTGTAAAGCAGCCGAAGCGCTGAAAGAACGTGGTGCCAAGCGCGTGTTCGCTTACGCGACTCACCCGATCTTCTCCGGCAACGCGGTGAATAATCTCCGTAACTCCGTTATCGACGAAGTGGTAGTGTGCGATACCATCCCGCTGAGTGATGAGATCAAAGCACTGCCAAACGTACGTACGTTAACCCTGTCCGGGATGCTGGCCGAAGCGATTCGTCGTATCAGCAACGAAGAATCCATCTCTGCAATGTTCGAGCACTGATCGAACACGGCCAAAAAACCCGCTGCGGCGGGTTTTTTTGTCTCTGGTATTTATTTGTATGACTAATGCCTCCTTCACCTGCCATTCACATGACAGATGATGCGCACACGGATAATAGATAATTGTGAAAAATATAGCTTCCTCACATGTTCTGCCCTTTCGCGCCCTCATCGACGCTTGCTGGAAAGAGAAATACACCTCGTCACGTTTTGTCCGTGACCTTATTGCCGGGATCACCGTCGGTATTATCGCCATCCCGCTGGCGATGGCACTGGCGATTGGCAGCGGCGTTGCGCCGCAGTACGGCCTGTATACCTCGGCCGTCGCCGGGATTGTGATTGCACTGACGGGCGGTTCTCGCTTCAGCGTGTCCGGCCCGACGGCCGCCTTTGTGGTGATCCTCTATCCGGTATCCCAGCAATTTGGTCTGGCAGGCCTGCTGGTTGCTACGCTGATGTCCGGCGTCTTTTTAATTTTGTTCGGTCTGGCCCGCTTTGGCCGGTTGATTGAATATATCCCCCTTTCCGTGACGCTGGGGTTCACATCCGGTATTGGTATCACCATCGGGACGATGCAAATCAAAGATTTCCTGGGCCTGCAGATAGCCCACGTCCCTGAGCACTACCTGCAAAAAGTCGGGGCGCTGTTTATGGCGCTGCCAACCGCCAACCTGGGCGATGCCGCCATCGGTATTGTTACGCTAGGGACGCTTATCGTCTGGCCCCGTTTAGGCATTCGCCTGCCGGGTCACCTACCCGCACTTCTGCTGGGCTGCGCGGTGATGGCTATTGTTAATTTACTCGGCGGGCATGTGGCCACCATTGGCTCGCAGTTCCACTATATTCTGGCAGATGGATCACAGGGCAGCGGCATTCCACAGCTGTTGCCGCAGCTGGTTCTGCCGTGGGATATGCCCGGCTCCAGCTTTACGTTGAGCTGGGATTCACTGCGTGCCCTGCTTCCTGCCGCATTCTCTATGGCGATGCTGGGGGCGATTGAATCCCTGCTCTGCGCCGTGGTACTGGACGGTATGACCGGCACCAAACATAAAGCGAACAGCGAACTGGTCGGCCAGGGTTTAGGTAACCTCATTGCACCGTTCTTCGGTGGCATCACGGCAACGGCGGCGATTGCCCGTTCTGCGGCAAACGTGCGTGCGGGGGCAACGTCCCCCGTGTCAGCGGTGATCCACTCCGTACTGGTGATCCTTGCTCTGCTTATTCTTGCGCCTCTGCTCTCGTGGCTCCCGCTCTCCGCAATGGCGGCTTTGCTGCTGATGGTCGCCTGGAACATGAGTGAAGCGCATAAGGTGGTTAATCTTCTGCGTCGCGCGCCGAAAGACGACATCATCGTGATGCTCATCTGTATGTCCCTGACCGTCCTGTTCGACATGGTTATCGCCATCAGCGTAGGCATCGTGCTGGCATCGCTGCTGTTTATGCGCCGCATTGCAAAGATGACTCGCCTTTCTCCGGTTAACGTTGAGGTGCCGGACGATGTGCTGGTGCTGCGCGTGATAGGCCCGCTGTTCTTTGCTGCTGCCGAAGGTCTGTTTAGCGATCTGGAGTCCCGTATCGCGGGTAAACGCATTGTGGTGCTGAAGTGGGATGCAGTACCGGTGCTGGATGCCGGCGGGCTGGATGCCTTCCAGCGCTTTGTTAAGCGCCTGCCAGAAGGCTGTGAGCTGCGGGTGAGTAACCTGGAGTTTCAGCCGCTGCGCACGATGGCACGCGCGGGTGTGCAGCCGATCCCTGGCCGCCTGACCTTTTATCCGAACCGCGACGCCGCGTTAGCCGACCTGTGATTGGCCTGATGCAGAGAAACGTCTCTGCATCATCACGCCTATCGCCTGCTGTAGCCACCCGAGCACGGCAGGCGTCATCCACGTTCCCTTCATCAGATGTGGCTCCTGCTGCATGGCGATGCGAAATTTCTGCTGTGTTTCAGGGTTCGTTCCCGCATATGACTGGAACAATGCCAGCCAGTTTTCAGCAAGACGTTGCGCTGCATCAGACGTTGGATCCAGATCTTCGCGCTGCGCCTGGTGCAGTTTCGCCACCAGCGGCGGCCACTCCAGCATGCGGTCAAAATAGTGTGCCCGGGTAAAGGCCATCTCCTCCGGTGACAGATAGTTCTGCCAGATGATGAGTTTTGATTCCGCAAACGCCCGCGTAATGTAATCGGTCATCTCCGCGGTGATCCCCGTCTGTTCCCGCATCTGGGGCTCAGCACAGTGCATCTCGTTCAGACGAGTGAGAAATTCCGGCTTGCCTGCCGTATCCTGCTCCAGACGCACCATCCAGCGCGTAGCCAGATCCATCGCTCGCGGGTCAGAAACCTCAACGCTCAGTTCCTGCAGGGTTTTCACCTCCGTAACCAGCCCTGACCAGATGGCCGCCAGCGCATCTTTTTGCACAGCAAATGGCAACTGCTGTAATTCCTCTTTACTAAACCAGCGATCGTACATATTCATGAACTCCAGAGTCTGTAGCCAGGATTCCAGATCGGGAGCCTCACCGGTGGAAAGCCCGGCACGTAAATCAACAAGTCTGTCGCGTAGCGTGTCAATGCTGCGCAACTGCTTTTCCAGCAAGCTGATTTGTGCATCGAGCAATCCGGCTAACGGGAGTGACTCCTGCTCCAGAAAATCCCTGATTTCAGCAAGTTCCAGCCCTGCTTTTGCCAGCGCCTGAATCATAAGCAGACGTTGCACATCCGCCAGATTATAGAGCCGGTAACCTGCCGCACTTCTGGCCGAAGGGAGCAATACCCCTGTTTGCTCGTAGTGATGCAACGTTCGCACGGTGATCCCGGCACGTTTTGCCAGTTCCCCTACCTGAATCAACATAGCTGCTCCTTTTCTTTGCCAGTGATGCAACTCTGGAGCCTTACGTTACGTGAGGGTCAACCCATCATGCAAAAAAAAAAAACGACTCCATCTGGAGCCGTTTCGGTGTTCTTTATGTTAACGCACTAGCTGTGCTTATGCTGGTCACGGCGGCAACGTTTATCAAAGTGGCGCACCCACCAGTATCTGTCACTGACCTGCTCATGGCCGCTCACGCGCGCCCCTGCGAGCCACAATACCGCCCCCACAAAGATGCTCAGTACCGCGCCATGCGCGAAGTATTGTGGAAGGTCAAGCTGCGGCAATTGGTTTAAAATAGAATACCCCACACCGGCTACCATCACGAACAGCCCCAACCCCATCAGCACGTTACCGAGTAACGAAGCGTTTCTGCGTTTCATATGTCACCTCCGGAACTTTGGGTTGTAAGGGGAAAAGCCCCTGATCCTTGTGTGTAAAGTATAGACAACACTGCTTTTATGAGTTGCGTGAATGATCACAATAATGGGCAACGCTGGAACAAAAGTTTACAAATAAGCAACTGAACAGATTGAAATTCTAATGGTTCAACTCAGTAATTATTCGTATTTTGCCGTTCCGGTTGCAGAATTTTGTCAAGCGGCTCGCCAGACAGTAAACTACGCGCCAGATCTGGAACCCATTAGGAATTGAATCGTGACGATTAAACTGATTGTCGGTCTAGCCAACCCGGGCGCTGAATATGCTGCCACTCGCCATAATGCCGGTGCCTGGTACGTTGACCTGCTGGCCGAACGGTTACGTGCTCCCCTGCGTGAAGAACCGAAATTCTACGGGTATACCTCACGTATCAACCTTGCCGGTGCCGATGTGCGTCTGCTGGTGCCAACCACGTTCATGAACCTGAGCGGTAAAGCCGTTGCGGCAATGGCGACGTTTTATCGCATCAACCCGGATGAAATTCTGGTTGCCCACGATGAGCTTGACCTGCCTCCTGGCGTTGCAAAGTTCAAGCTGGGTGGTGGTCATGGCGGTCACAATGGTCTGAAAGACATCATCAGCAAACTGGGCAATAACCCTAATTTCCACCGTTTGCGCGTAGGAATCGGCCATCCGGGCGATAAAAACAAAGTTGTCGGTTTTGTGCTGGGTAAACCTCCGGTTTCTGAACAGAAATTAATTGACGAGGCGGTAGACGAAGCGACACGTTGCACCGAAATCTGGCTGAAAGAAGGCTTAACCAAAGCAACAAACCGCTTACATGCCTTCAAAGCGCAATAATCCACGCAATACGGCTTTTTTACCGCGCGGCCTGCGGGTTACGTGTATAATGGGCGTAGTTATTTACTTTTCTTCAATCGGTTATCACTAACGGATTGATTATCAAGACATTAAGGTGATTTAGAAATGGGATTCAAATGCGGTATCGTCGGTCTGCCAAACGTTGGCAAATCCACCCTGTTCAACGCGCTCACCAAAGCAGGTATTGAAGCGGCAAACTTCCCGTTCTGTACCATTGAGCCGAACACCGGTGTTGTACCTATGCCCGATCCGCGTCTGGACCAGCTCGCGGAAATCGTTAAGCCGCAGCGCATTCTGCCTACCACAATGGAATTCGTGGATATCGCGGGCCTGGTTAAAGGCGCGTCCAAAGGGGAAGGTCTGGGTAACCAGTTCCTGACCAACATCCGTGAAACCGAAGCTATCGGTCACGTTGTGCGTTGCTTCGAGAACGACAACATTATCCACGTAAACAACAAAGTGGATCCGGCTGACGATATCGACGTAATCAACACCGAACTGGCGCTGTCTGACCTGGACACCTGTGAACGCGCTATTCACCGCGTACAGAAGAAAGCCAAAGGTGGTGACAAAGACGCGAAAGCAGAACTGGCCGCGCTGGAAAAATGTCTGCCGCAGCTGGAAAACGCAGGCATGCTGCGCGCGCTGAAAAACCTGACCGAAGAAGACAAAGCGGCAATCAAATACCTGAGCTTCCTGACCCTGAAGCCAACCATGTACATCGCCAACGTCAACGAAGACGGTTTTGAGAACAACCCGTACCTGGACAAAGTACGTGAAATCGCTGCGGCTGAAGGTTCTGTGGTTGTGGCCGTTTGCGCCGCCGTTGAATCTGATATCGCAGAGCTGGACGACGCTGACCGTGAAGAGTTCATGGCCGAGTTGGGTCTGGAAGAGCCTGGTCTGAACCGCGTGATCCGCGCAGGCTACGAGCTGCTGAACCTGCAGACCTACTTCACCGCAGGTGTAAAAGAAGTGCGTGCATGGACCATCCCTGTTGGCGCAACAGCGCCACAGGCGGCGGGTAAAATCCACACCGACTTCGAGAAAGGCTTCATCCGTGCGCAGACTATCGCGTTTGAAGACTTCATCACCTACAAGGGTGAACAAGGCGCGAAAGAAGCAGGCAAGATGCGTGCGGAAGGGAAAGATTATGTCGTTAAAGATGGCGACATCATGAACTTCCTGTTTAACGTTTGATTTGTTTTGCATGTATGAAAAATCCACGCTTTGGCGTGGATTTTTTCCGTTATACTAAACTAGTGTTTCATCAATGGGTCAAAAAACCTTATAACATAAATATATTATTACTTTCTTTGTCCATATCTAAACTCCCCAACGCCCCAAGATCTAAAGAATAAATTTCATCAGTTCCCTTGCGAAAATTCAAAAAATAACCTAAGTCACCATCTTGACCAATCAATAAAAAGTCAGGTTCAACATCTTGAATTGTGTATGTAGCATTTCTTTCAAGTAAATCAAAACAATTGAATACATAAAGCTGGTCCCCATTTGCTCGTTGAATTTCATAAGAGTCAGTGTCCTTGACGTTCTCTATCATAAAGCGCTTATATTCAGAAGGTAAGGACATATGCATGAGTTTTTCAACTTTATTCAACTGATCAATTACATCCTGCTTTTCCATATCGGTTTACCTATAAAAAGAATAAGTTATATATCAAAATAAACGTTATTACTATTAGACTCTCTCAACTGGTCAAAATATTTATACGAATCACCAATTGATTTTCTTGCCTGCTGTTTTGGAACACCTGCATCAATCATTTCTTTGTAACTAATATGAAACTCTTGTTTCAACGTTGTATCCCAACCTCCAGGCATAGCTCTACGTGTTCGTTGAGCAGAACTTATATTAGCGTGTGGACTACCTGATGCGGATTTAAGTAACGTTGCAGGTGCAGTATTTCTCTGGTAACCGTTTATTCTTTTCTTAGCCCAAGCGTCTTGAATTGGATGGTGGCTTTGTACAAACCCATCATTTTTATTATTTGTATGGCCCGACGCTCTGTTTACACCAGGAGAAAGATTACCATGTGGATCAACATCGCCAGTTTTGTATCCATTCGGAGCTTTACATCTCGACAACCCCCACGGATCCACCCACCCCAGCGCATTCGGCGCATACTGGTAAAGGTTTATCCCGCCCGCCAGCCCTATCGGGTCCTGCTGCGTAAACCGCCCACTGTCGGGGTCATAATACCGGAACAGATTGTAGTGCAGCCCTGTTTCTCGATCCAGATATTGCCCCTGCATTCGCAGGTTCTGAGAATATCCTGATAGCTGCGTCTCACTTTCCCGCAGCAGCTTGCCCCATGCGCTGTTCACTCCCTCCCAGTGCACCTGTCCTTCGACATCCGTCATCCGTTCCGGTGTGCCGTTGGGCTGGCAGTGGAACCAGAAGATCTCCGGCGCATCAACGCCATCAATACGCGCCAGAGGATCATAGCTGTCCTGATCGCTGTAGACGTAGGTCAGCGGCACATCATCGTGAACTTCCTGCAGCAGTCGGAACCCTTCCCAGACGAATTGGGTTGTAACCGGCTTACCTGTAGGTTGTCCGCCGAGGATCTGGCGTCGCGTTTTGCTAATACGTCGGCCAAGCGGATCGTAACGGAAGCTGACCACGGTCTGCGGTTTGTTGCGGTCCCGCGGCTGGCTGATGACCTCCGTCAGGCGATGTTCACCGTCATAGCGATACTGCCAGCGCGTCTGGCCGTTATCCTTCTCCACGGTGCGGCCGTGGATGTCGTAGCGCCAGCGAATGCCGTTCAGCTGCATTACGCGGTTATGGGTGATCGTCTCCCCAATGCCTTCTAACGGGTTACCCGCGGCATCCCAGCGCCACTGTTCCTGCCCGGGAAGCGTGCCATCCTGAACGAGCAACCGCCCGGCGCTGTCGTATTGCCAGCGATACCAGTTGAAGGGGTTATCGTCACGCTCTTCACGCACCAGGTTATTGCGGTAGTCGTAGTCCCAGCGCCGCGACCAGCGTCTTGGCGACGGGCGCTGGGCATTGCCGGTAAAGACATCCCGACGATGCAGGCGGCCAAGTCGGTCATATTCGCTGCGGGTGGTCAGCAGCCCCTGAGTTCGGCTGGTTTCCCGGTGCAGTTCATCGCGGGTAAAGTCGGATACCGACAGTTTATCGAGGGCAATGCCGAGCAGATGCCCGCTGCCGTAGTAAAACTGTTTCAGCTCACGGCCGTCGGGTAGCGTTACCGAGGTGCGGTTGCCGAGGGCATCATACTGCCATGCGAGCTCACCATACTCACCCTGTTCGCGCGTAACACGGCCCAGCGCGTCATACTCGAACGCCAGCTCCTGCTCTGCTTCATTGCTCCATACGCTGGCTGAAAGCGCAGGATGCAGCCCGATCCGGCTCAGTAGCCCTGACGATGTGTAATGATAGCGGGTCAGTCCTTCCGGCGTGGTACGGGCAACAAGCTGGCCGCTTGCGCTCCAGGCGAAGGCGTGGGTGATGGCCTGCGGATGATCGGCAGCGAAGGTACGCGCTACCGTGCGTCCGCAGGCATCATAGCGATACTGCGAAGCCACGCCATCCAGCCCCACCTCTTCCAGCAGCAGCGAGTCTGCCCCCCAACGGAACTGATACGCTTCACCGTTTTCATTTTCCAGCGCCACCAGCCGCCCGCGGCTGTCCCAGCGGCGGCGAACTTCTTCACCCTGCGTATTGCGTGTGGCGGTTAACCGACCGGCAGCATCATATCTGAATGCACTCTCTTTACCGTCGGCCCCCTGGTGCAGAACCGGGAGGCCGCGTTCGTTCCACGTCAATGATTCTGACCAGCCCTCCGGGCGCTCAAGCTGTACCGGACGCCCGGCAGCGTCGTAGCGATAACGCGTCTCTTCGCCATCAGCGCCAGTTTCAGCCGTCAGCCAGCCCAGCGGATGATAGCGGTAGCGGGTGATGCGTCCTGAACAGTCTGTCGCGCGTACAACCTGTCCTGCCTCATTGTATTCCTGATAACGACTGTTTCCGGCAGCATCAACCTCCTCAACGACCTGACCAAACTCATCCCGGCGCAACTGCGTGGTCTGCCCCAGCGGGTCGACCACGCGCTTTAAGCCGTGATGTTCGTCATACCAGAAACGGGTGGCGCTGCCATCCGCTTCAATGATGGCCGCAGGCAACGCGCGATGCTCCAGCCAGGTTGTCGTACGGGCATTGCCTTCGGCGTCGATCTCCTGTACCCGATTACCCATCTCGTCATAGACGAACGTGACGGCATTCCCGAGCGGATCGATGCGGCGCGTAAGTAGCTCATTTTCGTCCCACTCGTAGCGCCAGTTTTCACCGCGTTCATCAACGTAGCAGACGATCAGACTCTGCGCATTCCAGTAGTGCAGTCGCGTCTGACCATCGTAGTGTTCGACTGTCGTCAGCCCGGCGTCTAAATCGTAAGTAAAGCGGCAACCATCGCCCGTGCTGGTACGGTTTTCCACCACCCGCCAGTGATCAAATTTTTGCCAGCGATATTCGCTTTCCAGCCCACCCGGTAAACGATGCCAGACCATCAACCCCTTGTCGTTATAGCGATACTCGCGGGTTATCACGCCAGAGGCATCTGTCGCGCTCGCCAGTTGACCGCGCGCATCATAGCGCCACTGCATTAATGGCCAACTGCGGCTGCCGTCAAATTGGCTGGCTGACGTCACACGCTGCGGGAAGCGTTCATCTTCATAGCGCAGCGTCAGGTCTATCGTCCTCGGTTCGTCGTGAAGATTGACCAGCCTGCCGTATTCGTCCCACTCCGTCAGCAGTGCGTTGCCATACTCATCGCTGAGGGAAGCCAGACGCAGCACGGAAGGGTTAGCACGAGTAGGTTTGTACAGACGCCACACCGCACCGTCGTCATCGGCAATCGCTACATCGCCGCTGTCGTTACGGCGGATAATGATACCTTCGCTGATACTGTAAAACGCGCGATCGACTGGCGGCAGCTCAAAGCTCAGTTCGCGTCCGGTTTCATCGAACCAGGTCGCGTTGTTCTCTTCCAGGGCGAGATAACTATCAAAGGTGGTCGCCCAGCCTAAACCAAACAGCCCTTCACGCGTGGTCAGGCTGTTATAGCTGCGCTGCCAGCGAAGTGGGAAGCGCCCCGGCAGTGAGAAATCGAGTTCATCGTCATCATTCAGCACCTTCACGCCGGTCGCGGCATGCACCGGGTGCGAGGAACCAAATACAGCATTGACGGCCATATCGGCCAACATGCCGCCCCCCGCGGCAGCCAGCGCACAGGGCATATTCTTTAATATTTTGCCTGGTCGCCCACGCAGCAAAGAGAGTGCAATCATCCCCAGCGCAAGACCAGGCGTCTTACCGCTTTTGATATCGCGAACCGTCAGCGTCTCACCACCGATGATCACATTCGGGGAAACATCGTCAGAAACGGTTGCTTCACAGGTGGTACGGTCTTTCGCACGCACTGCAGGCTGGCCGTTAATAAAGACGCTCTTAGAACCTTCCGCCAGATATTGCGGTCCGGAGTGCTTTTCGCACGCCACCTTATCCTGCTCCAGCGGTGAAGTACCCGATGCCGCAGAGGCTACGCTCGGCTGCCACATTTCGCTACCAAACTGCCCGGCGGCGGAGAGCAACATGCCCGCGTAATCGGCAAAACTGCCTGGAGACTGCGGCTCAGGTGACGGGGTATCGGCAGGCGTCAGCGTCCCGGCCGCACGCGCGGCAGGAAGCGTGTTGGTCAGCACGTTGTCGGAACCCGAGGTAATTTTACCCGCGGGTGATGGAGGGAAAAGCGCATTGCCTAAACCTTCAGCCGCGTTGCTGATGTCATCCGTTATTCCCGCCACATTTGCCAGCACGCCACCGATAATCCCACTCAACAGACAGCTGGATCCAATCGCCGCAACGCCTGCAGCAGCGGCTCCTGCCCCCAGCAACGGCGCGGCCACGGTGGCCGCTGCACCAACGGCCGCACCGATCACCGCATAGGCGGCACCTTCTGCCACAATGCTGGTGATATCCGCAAAAATGCTGGAGTGAATAATCTCGTCGCCCTGACGGGCCGCGTTGTTATCGCTCATGCCTTACACATTCCGGTTGTCGTTTAGCGTCAAACTTTGCTTAAGCGCGCTCCAGCGCACCCCGTCTTCTTCGGTAAATGCCCGTAGCGCAGAGAGGGTAAATATCATTAATACCGGTTTGCCTGGCGTTTGTACGGCAAGTTGTTTTTGCCACAGGCGCTGGCCGTTACGGTCGAAGGCGGTCTCCACTTCTATGCCGTCAATGTTGCTTTTCGGCCCTGCATTTACGCGGTGGAATTCGCTTTGGGTAATTTCGCCCATCTGAGGTCGCAATAAATCCCACTGGCGGTGAAACTCTTTCTCATAGTCGCTGCCATCCGGGATAGCACCGCGACTGACGACGACGGATAAGCCGCTTTCGTCATCACGAATAATGTTCATGCTGTTATCCTGCCAGGCAGCAGGGAACAGGGAAAAGGAACCTTCCTGGAGGGTGTATTTCATAAGTGAACTCGGGATGATTAATATTGTGAGAAACAAAAGAGGCCAATCCATGCTGGCCTTTTGGCTGGTTGTTTTATTATTTAAGCCATTGACCTGACTGTTCGACTAAAACATGGTTGCCTTTGCTGACAACCAATTTCACGGGTGCATACGTCACGGTGTAAGCGATCTCGCCATTCTTGTACGTTGAGCCGATTATTTTACCTGCGGAGTCGTGCACCGTTTTTCCCTTTAAAGAGATCGTACTGTTATCGCTTTTGCGCATGCCGAGATAATACATCTTGTCACATTCGCTATCAAAATGGCCGCACTTATTTATCAGAGAAATAGTGAACTTTTCGGTATCCAGTTTTTTGGTTTCAGAACCCACAACCAAGGATTGCTCCGTCGTCGCGAAATGCATCGTATTAAATCTGACTGCCCATCGCTGAATATCGGCATTAATAACCTGACTATTATCAGATGACTGATATTGAATAACATCAGACTCTGGAACCACCCAGGCCGCAAAGATTTTGCCGTCAGGATTGATGACCAGCGCTGACGCGTTCTCCCGATAGAGATCCTTTAGCCAGCCTTCAACAAACAATCCTCCACCTTTGGTGGTATGCGGTTCACCAAAGACATCAAAGTTATCAATAAAGGTCTGGTAGTGATTTTCCAGCATCTTCCTGAGATTGTCTGTCACTTCGCTGTCGTTAATGATGCGACTTACCGTATCGAATTTATTATATTGCGATAATTCAAGCGCCGATGAAGTTTCAACAACGCCTGTAAATAAGGCTGAGAATAATGCAACCGCCAAATATTTTTTGATCATAAATCACTCTGAAATACCATTGTCGTAATTCATTGTTATTTTCACAACCTTACTGTCTTTAATCTCAAAAGAGAGCAATTTTTTACCCAATTCATAGGAAACCCACTGCTCCCCGGAATCATTTTCGACTTGACCGGCCCCATAAGCTTTATTAAGTTCATTTATTGTTGAACCAACATGAATCCCACGAACTGTTTTGCTATCCGTAGCAGTTAGCGTAATCTGCGACACGATATAATCATCAACGCTTCGCTCCGCTTTATCCCACCAAAGATTGGAACTGAATATTTCTAACCCAGACTTTTGATGCTGGAAGAATTTATAATTGGTTCCGTCAAAAGGAACTTCTCCGACAAAATGACCTTCAACCGGCAACTCAATTTTACGTGCAACGTCATTAGTCCATCTGTCGCCCAATGCGATAGACTGTTTGTTTATTTGTACAGAAAAATCGGGTTTTGCTAAAAGATAATGCGATGAACTTCCAACTTCTTTATTGATTTGAGCAGCCGCCGCATAATTGTTCAAACTGCAGAGCACCAGAATCGAACAGAAGACACTCAGAATTTTCTTACTCATAAGTTGATCCATTACTTAAATTTTGGAATATCATATGATAGGTTTGCCCCCGGGAAATTATCAAACATTTTCTTCATGTTTGATGTTTGGGCTACAGCCCAGTTGACATCAGTTGCATACTGATGCGTTCCTGGCGAAGCCGGGTTCCATCGCATCTTATAAAGATTGTTTTGTGTATAATCCGCATTATTAATGTATTTTTCGGAAATCCATTTCGCACCACCATCTATCGCTTTTTCTGGCGAAGTCCATCCCATTTTATAAGCGTAATTGGCACCTGTTTTAACGGCATTGCCATCTAAAGCGCCAACTCCATACATGTTGTAAACTTTTACACCCTTTACATCGACACCTTTTGCCAGTTCACTCGCTCCGTTACCTGTTTCGAGAGCAGAGTGTGAAGCCAGGTAAACTTCACTGACATTATATTTCTTTGCTGCATCCAGATATGTTTTTTCTTGACCTTCAAGTACACCTTTCCCTTTCAGGAAGGAAGCCATATCAGTTTCAGAAACACCTGACGAAGATGAAAGATCAAGGAACTGATATTTATCGGTTCCAGTATTGTAGTTATCCGGATTTGCATATTTCTTTATATCTTCTTCGGAAGCATCAACAAAGCCGCGTCGTGTCCACTTTTGAGGTTTAGCCTTTAAATTCCTTTGCTTATCCACCATGTTCTGCAACGAATAATCATATTCACTGGTTTTGTCTGTGCCAGGTGCGGCAGCTGGATTATTTTGCGTCGGAGCCGCTTTACCTGCTCCTCCTGCAAGTACCGCACCAGCAGATTTTTTAGCCTTATCCGGAGAGAAATACGCCTGCACCGCCGCATCAATATCTCCTTTATGCCCCGCTCCCGGTGCCGTCGTGCCGGGCTGGGTGCCAGAGGTATTCAGGTGTAGCTTGCCGCCCGTGGTGATATGACCATCACCCTCAACAAAGAAGTTAAACTCTTTTCCAATCAGGTTAATTTTGCCGTTAGCATTAAGTTCAATCGCGCTTTCCCCCGAGACCAGCCGCAGTTTCGTGCCAGAGGCAAGCACATATTGTTCGACCGCCGCATCCAGCTTGCCTTTGCCGGTGAGGATCTCAGTACCGCCTTTCACGGCCTGAATCTGATTTGCTTCCACGCGGTGCAGCTCATTTTTCTTCACATAATGACTGCGCTCGCCGCCGACGCTGTGCGTTTCATCATTTTTAACGCTGGTATCCATATTGCGTTCAGCCTGGATCCACACCTGCTCCGCGCCAGCCTTGTCTTCAAAGCGCAGGGCGTTGGCGTTGTCGACAGAACCATCTTTCGTGCGGCTCATAAAGCCCATCTGCGTGGCCGCAGCAGGCAGCGCCCACGGCGGCATGCTTGCTTCGTTGTACACGCGGCCTGTGATAATTGGTCTATCCGGGTCGCCGTTGATAAAGTCCACGACCACTTCATCGCCGACACGCGGGATCTGCACACCACCATAACCCTGGCCCGCCCAGGCGCTGGAAACACGTACCCAACAGGAACTGGTATCATCGCCCTTCGCCAGACGGTCCCAGTGAAATTTCACCTTCACGCGGCCATATTTGTCCGTCCAGATGCTTTCCCCCTGCGGCCCGACGACTTTCGCGGTCTGTGGGCCGTAGGTGCGTGGCCATGCCGTGGACTGTGCCGGACGGAACGATACAGACGACGGGATAACGCTGAAGTCGGTACGGTGAATAGTTTCACCCTCGCCGCTCGCATAGCGGTTCTCTTCGAAGTGATACCCCGCGGCAGTTACAAGATACTCGCCGTTGTCGCTGAAGAACGGCGCGTTGGTTAATGTGAATGTATGCCCTGGTGCAATCCCAGCCGCCGTGGCCGTCGCCTGAATCTGCTGATGCTCAACCTGCCAGCGCTCCTGACGAATGCGGGCATAAAATTCCCCGTGCCCTTTGTCCACAAAGCGCCCCGGCCAGTCGTACACATCAATGCTGCCCGGTTTCGGCGACGCCGGGTTCTGCTGCGCCTGGAACAGCCACGCGTTTGGCTTGCGGAAGTCATAGTCATC